>NZ_JBEXTT010000012.1:185938-242907 GCF_040614155.1 Nocardiopsis sp. NPDC006139 | reverse complement strand
CGGGGGTGCTGGTCGGGCTCGTCGGCTGTGGTGCGGTCGGAGCCGACGCTGGCCATGGGCGGGGCGTCCGGACGCCCCGGACCGCGGTTCCCGATCGCTACGACATGGGCAGGGTCGGGTGGGTGCTGTTGACGCCGGCGTTGAACGCGTAGATCAGGGCGTAGCCGATGGCGACCCCCGCGGTCACGGCGGGGGTCGCCGTGACCGGGGCCTGCGTCGACACGGACCGGCCGCGGGGGTCGCGGATGTCGATGTCGGCCAGCGAGCCCGGGCGCGAGAGGAAGGAAACGTCGTTCACTGTGGCTCCAGGGGTCCGGACTAGCTCTGAGGCAGGGTCGGGTGGGTGCTGTTGGCGAGGGCGTAGCCCAGGGCCACACCGGCCGCGAGGCCCGCGGTCACGGCGAGGGGGGTCGCCGTGACGGGCGCCGCGCCGAAGCGGATGCTGCCGCCGTCGGTCTCGCTCAGGGCGTCCGCGCCGGCGAGGGAGGCGGGGGGAGTCAGGGGGATCACTGCGTCTCCTGGTCTCTAGGCGTGGGGGAGGGTGGGGTGGGTGCCGCCGAGGGCGTTGACGAGGGCGCCCGCGGCGTAGGCGACGACGATCGCCCCGGCCGCCCCCACGACCACGGGGGTCGCCGTGACGGGGAGGCCGGACCGGAACACCCGGCCCTCGGCGTCCTCTTCCAGGGCACCGGGGACGATGCCCCAGTGCGGTCGGACCTGTGTCTGCATGCTCGCTCCTCACCACCGCGCCAGCGCGGTGCGACGTGTTCCGGGGCGCGCCCGGAAGGGGAACGGCCCCCGGGGGTTCCGCGGGGGCCGTTCTCACGATCGCAACGCTCGGTGCCGAAGTGAAGGCGGAACGTCGGCACGAGGCTGCCGCGCGCGGTGCAGCATGATGCAAAGGAGGAGCGCGGTCCCGCCCGGGCCCCGGTGCGGCGGTCGGGCGCCGGGCCGCAGGGGAGGACGGGGAATCGGCGGGGCGGCGGGGCTGTTGTCCACCGACATGACCGAGCCGTGGCTGGACCAGAAGACCATCGACCACCTCCTCGACGAGACCGGGACCTGGGCCGTGGTGGGCCTGTCGAACGACACCGGGCGCACCGCGTACGGCGTCGCCCGGGTGCTCCAGGCGAAGGGCAAGCGGATCGTCCCGATCCACCCGGGGGCCGCGGCCGCCGGCGAGGAGGTCCTGGGCGAGAAGGCCTACGCGACGCTCGCCGAGGCGGCCGAAGCCGTCGGCGGCATCGACGTCGTGGACGTCTTCCGCCGGTCCGAGGCGGCCGGGGAGTTCGCCGACCAGGCCGTGGCGATCGGCGCCCGGGGGGTGTGGTTCCAGCTCGGGGTGGTCGACGAGGAGGCGTTCCGGCGGACGGCGGAGGCCGGTGTGCCGATGGTGATGGACACCTGCCCCGCCATCGAGTGGGGCAGGCGCGGCGCCTGACCGGCGCGGGGCCTCACGGGGTGGACTCGGTGGAGGGTGCGGCGCTCTTCAGGAACCACGAGGCGACCGCCGCCGTCACCACGCCCATCAGGCCCACGCCCATGATCATCAGCACGACCGCCACCAGCCGCCCTTCGAGGGTGACGGGGTAGAAGTCCCCGTAGCCGACCGTCGCGGCCGTCACGATCGCCCACCACAGGGCGTCCCCGAACTCGGTGATGTTCGCGTCGGGGGCGCCCCGCTCCGCGTCGAGCACGGTCACCGCGCTCAGGAAGACCATGAGGGCCGCCGCGCCGGTGACGTAGACGGAGGTCTTCCCGATCATCGAGTGGCCGACCGTGGAGCGGTTCAGCATGCGTACGAGCGAGAACAGGCGCAGCAGGCGCAGCATCCGGAACATGGGGAGCAGGACCAGGACCACGTCGTACCAGTTGCGCAGTGCGTACTGCAGGCGGTGGTCGCTCAGGTGGATCCGGATGGCGAAGTCGACCGTGAAGGAGAGCCAGACCGTCCAGGAGAGGGCCTGCAGGACGTTGTACAGGTCCGGTTCCAATCCCGGGTCGATGACCGGCCACGCGTAGGCGACGAGGAAGGCCACCGCCAGCAGCAGCATGGGGATCTCCGCCCTGCGCTCCCACCGGGTCACGCGGGCGTCGTGTTCGAGGGGCTGGAGGGGCGTGTCCTGTTCCGCCATGGGGGCACCGATCCGCGTCCGGGGGCTGGGCCGAGGGCTGCCGGCGTGCGTGGGGTCCGCGGTGGCGGACCACCGGCATCAGGGGCGAAAGCCGCAAGGACGCCCCGCTGACATGGGAGGATACGTCAACTCTCGGCCGGTCCGGTGACCGGGTGGCGGTCCGGGACGACGGGCGCGGCCGGAGGGCGGGTGCGGCCGGGCACCCGGCCGCACCCGCCCTCCGGGGGTCGCGCGGTGCGCCCCGGGGTCAGCGGACGACGTCGAACACCTGCTTCTGCATGCCGTTGGAGTACGCCTCGTGCTCCACGAGCCTGAGCTTGGTCAGGTCCTTGTCGGCGTCGCTGAACAGCCGCTTGCCCGCGCCCAGGAGCACCGGGAAGACCAGCAGGTGGTAGCGGTCGACCAGGCCCGCGTCGGCGAGCCCCTGAGCCAGGGTGGAGCTGCCGTGGACGATGATCGGCCCGCCCTCGGTCTCCTTGAGGGCGGCCACGTCGTCCAGCGAGCGCAGGATCGTGGCGGGCCAGCGCTCGTCCTGCTCGGTGAGGGTGGTGGAGACGACGTAGCGGGGCATGGCGTTGTAGCCCTTGAACTCCTCGGTCATCGAGGGCCACACCGGGGCGAAGGCCTCGTAGCTGCGGCGGCCCATCAGCATGGCGGTCGCCTCGTCCTGCTCGGTGGCCTTGATCGCGTAGGCGGCCTCGTCGAACTCGACGGAGTTCACGGTCCAGCCGCTGTTGCGGTAGCCGGACTCTCCGCCCGGGGCCTCCATGACGCCGTCGAGGGAGATGAAGGCGGTGACGATCAGGGTGCGCATGATGTGTTCCTCGTTTCCGTTCGCACGTACACCCTCTCGTCGAACGGCCCCCGCGCGGATCGACACCGCGCCGGAATTTTTTTTCCAGAGGTCCTCCTTCCCGGCGCGGACGCACCCCGGTGCCGCCGTACGCGGGGGAGGAGGACCCTCCCCGACCAGGCCCCGCGCGGGCGCGGACGCTCAGGCGGGGTGCGCGGCCGGGGCGGGGAGGCGTGCGGTGAGCAGGGAGATGCCGTAGGCGCAGCCCGCGGCTGCCAGCACCGCCGGGACGAGGCCGATCGGGCCGCCGAGGAAGGACTCGCCCATGAAGGCGATGGCGACGAAGGACGCCGCGACCGGGTTGACGACCGTCGTCACACCGAGCGGCGATCCGAGCTCCATGCCCTGGTAGGCGGCCTGGGCGAGGAACATTCCCAGGACGGCGACGACCGCTGTGCCCATGGCCGCCGGGTGGGCGAGCGCGGCGGCCCCGTCGGTGCCGATGACGGTGACGGTGGTCTTGGCCAGGGCGGAGGAGACGCCGAAGGCGACCCCCGCCACGGCGGCGAGCAGGTGGCTGCGCCAGGCGGCCGGACAGCGGCCGGCCGCCCAGGCCCCGGCGGTGAGCAGGGCCAGGGTGCCCAGGGTGACGGCCCACCCGTCGGCGACGGTGAGGGGGTCGCTGCGGCCGTCGGTCACCGACAGGGAGAGCAGGACCGCGACCGAGGCCACGACCAGGACCGCGCCCCCGGTCTGTCGGCGGGTCAGCCGCCGCCCGCCGAGGCGGGTGGCCCAGGGGATCGCGAAGACCAGGGCGAGGACGCCCAGCGGCTGCACCACGGTGAGCGGGGCGAAGGCCAGGGCCGCCACCTGGAAGGCGGCACGGCCGCCGTTGAGGAGGATCGAGGTCCACCACAGGGGCCGTGCCAGCAGGGACGCGAGGGGGCCGCGTTCGATCAGCGGCTCGGGCACCAGGACGGCCAGCCGCCACTGGGACACCGCGGCCGCGGCGTAGGCGACGCAGGACAGGGTGCCCAGCAGGGCACCGAGCCATACGTAGGGGTCCATATCGGTAATCCTTGCGCGGACGCGCGGACGGTGTCGTCATACCGGGGGATGGTCCCGTGCGTCTTCGGTAGCGGGTCGGGCGGCGGACTCGGGGGCGGGGCGGGCGCCGGCCTCCCCGGGGGTGTGCGCGGGCCGCGTCGGCGGCCGCGCCGAGGATACCGGCGTTCGGTCGGGGGAGGCTGGACCTCCCGCGTGAAAGGTACCCCCGCCGCGGGCTCCGGACTCCGGACGCCGCGCGGCCGTCGGCTAGGATGCGCGGCATGCCCTGCACAGCACCCCTCGGAGCCCGCCGATGAACGCCGCCTCGATCGTGTCCTGGGTGCTCTTCGTCGCCGTCTTCGCGCTGGCGCGCGCGCTCACCCGGGAGCCGTACGCCGACCTGCTCGGCTCCGGGATCCCCGCGTCGCTCGCCTCCTTCGGCACCGCCGCGGCCCTGGGCCTGCTGGTCCTCTTCGCCGTCCAGAGGTTCGCCGCCCGCTCCCGCCGGGAGTGAACCCGGGCACCGGGTCCGGGGGCGGCGGGACGGGGCGCGGGAACGCGTCCGAAGGTCCCCGCCGATCCGTCCGCCGGGTGGCCGGCAGGTAACGGAAGAGCCGCAGCACCAAGGGTTGTGGGTCTTTCCACGGCCGCGGGACCGTAGACTCCTGCGGGTGAGCAGAACGAGTCCGGGTCGGCGCCGGGCACCGCGGGGCGAGGGCGGCCGGCGGCGTGAGGGGATCCTGCGGATCGCCGGCGGGGCCGTCGCGGCGCACGGCCGCGACAGGGCGTCCTCCGCCGGGGCCCGCGGCCGGGCCGGGCTCACCCGGGCGGGTATCCACTCCTTCGGACCCGGTCCGCTCCCCGCCGTCACGGACCCGCGCGCCGCCGTCCGCGCCCCACGCCGTCCGGCCTGCGCCGGCCCGTCCACCGGGGAGGGGGAGCGGTGAGGGAGGCGGTCGAGCGCCTGTACGCCGTGTTCGCGCGCCACCGCCTGGCCGCCCGCATCGACGGCTGCCCGCACTGCGTCACGGACGAGGACCAGCGCCTGCTGCGCCGCTCGCCCCTGCGCGAACTCGGCGAGGACGACCTGCGCCGGTTCGTGGCCAAGGTCCTCACGACCTGGGGCGGCGTCGACGACCTGCGCCACTTCCTGCCGCGCATCCTCGACCTCGCCCTCCCCGGCGGCGGGCACATCGACATCGACACGGTGGCCGCCAAACTCGACCTGGCCCGCTGGTGGCAGTGGCCCGCCGACGAGCGCGCCGCCGTCCGCGCCTGCTTCGCCGCCCTGTGGCTGCACACCCTGGACCGCGAGCCCGAGGAGCGCCCCGCCGTCCTGATCCTGGACACGCTGGCCACCGCCTTCGACGACCTGTCCCCGTTCCTGGAGGCCTGGTCGGACCGGCTGCGGCGCTGGGCCGACCACCCCCGGGCCCTGCGCCAGTTCGCCGACACGGCGGGGACCGTGGTGGCCACCTCGCCGACCGTGCGCCACCCCCAGGTGGTGATCTGGCTGCTCGACCTGATCCCCCTGATGGAGACCCTGTTCAAGGAGCTGGAGGAGGTGGACGTCGGCCTGGCCGAGTCCGTCCTGGACACCCACGACCAGCTCGTCCTGCTGCGCGCCGCCCTCCGGTCCTGACGGTCCGCGCACGCGTGCCCCCGTGCCCGCGCACGTTCGTCCCCCGTGCCCGCGCACGGACGGGCCCCGCCCCCCGGAAGGGGACGGGGCCCCGCCTACCGGCCGACCACCGCCGCGGCCACCGCGTCGGGCGCCTGCGCGTAGGAGTCGAACTCCATCACGAAGGACGCCCGGCCCGAGGTCCGGCCGCGCAGGTCGCCCACGTAGCCGAACATCTCCGCCAGCGGCACCGCCGCCGAGACCACGCGGGCCCCGCGCCGCTCCGCCAGCGACCGCATCCGGCCGCGCCGGGCGTTGAGGTCGCCGATGACGTCGCCCATGCAGTCCTCGGGCGTCGTCACCTCCACGGCCATCACCGGTTCCAGCAGCGCCGGGTCGGCCTGGGCCAGGGCCTCCCGCATGGCGTCCAGGCCCACCGTCCGGAACGCCAGCTCGGAGGAGTCCTCGGTGTGGAACGCCCCGTCCAGCAGGCGCACCCGCACCCCGGTCACCTCGTACCCGGCCAGGACGCCGAGCCGCAGCGCGTCCCGGCAGCCCCTGTCCACGGCGGGGACGAACTCACGCGGCACCCGGCCCCCGGTCACCTCGTCCACGAACTCGTACCCGCCATCGAACGGCTCGACGGCGATCCGCACCCGGGCGAACTGGCCCCGTCCACCGGTCTGCTTCCGGTGCGTGCGGTCCACCGCCGCGACCGCCCGCCGGATGGTCTCCCGGTAGGCGACGCGCGGACGGCCCACCCGGGCCTCCACGCCGAACTCGCGCAGCAGGCGGGCGACCTGGATCTCCAGGTGCAGCTCGCCCATACCGCCCAGGATGGTCTGGCCGCTCTCGGCGTCGGTGTGCACCCGCAGGGACGGGTCCTCCTCCGACAGCCGGACGACCGCCGACGACAGCCGGTCCCGGTCGGACCGGGACCGCGGCTCCACCGCGACCTCGATGACGGGGTCGGGGAAGTCCATGGAGTCCAGCACGATCGGGTCCGCCGCGTCGCACAGGGTCTCCCCGGTGCCGGTCCGGCGCAGCCCCATGACGGCGACGATGTCGCCGGCGACCGCCGTGGGGACCTCCTCCCGGGTCGCGGCGTGCATGCGGTAGATCTTGCCGATCCTCTCCTTCTCTCCCCGGAGCGGGTTGTACACCCGGTCGCCGGTGTCCAGCCGGCCGGAGTACAGCCGGACGAACGTCAGGCGGCCCAGGTGCGGGTCGCCCGTGATCTTGAAGGCCAGCGCCGCCAGCGGCGCGTCCTCGGACGGAGGGCGTGCGACCGCCGCGCCCGCGTCCCCGGGGCGGACCCCGGCCGCCTCCCCCGCGTCGAGCGGGGAGGGCAGGTAGCGGACCACGGCGTCCAGCAGCGGCTGCACCCCCTTGTTCTTGAACGCGGTGCCGCACAGCACCGGCGTCACCGTCACCGGGCCGTCCACCGATCCGACGGTCAGCCGCCGGACCGCCGCGTGCAGCTCCGCCTCGGCGGGCTCCTCGCCCCGCACGTACAGCTCCATCAGCGCTTCGTCGTGCTCGGCGACCGTCTCCAGCAGGCGGGCGCGCCAGCGCCGCGCCTCCCCGGCCAGCTCGTCGGGGACGGCGGCGACCTCGTACGCCTCGCCCGGGCCGGCGTCGGCCGGCCACACCAGGGCGCGCATGCCGACCAGGTCGACCACGCCCCGGAAGCCCGCCTCCGCGCCGACCGGCAGGTGCAGCACCAGCGGGACCGCGCCCAGCCGGTCGCCGATCATCTCCACCGTCCGCGCCATGTCCGCGCCGACCCGGTCCATCTTGTTGACGAAGCAGATGCGCGGAACGCCGTAGCGGTCGGCCTGGCGCCACACCGTCTCGGACTGGGGCTCCACGCCGGCCACCGCGTCGAACACCGCGACCGCGCCGTCCAGGACGCGCAGGCACCGCTCCACCTCGACGGTGAAGTCGATGTGGCCGGGGGTGTCGATGAGGTTCACGGTGTGGACCGCGCCGTCGACCGTCCACCGGCAGGTGACCGCCGCCGAGGCGATGGTGATGCCGTGCTCGCGCTCCTCCGGCAGGAAGTCGGTGGCGGTGGTGCCGTCGTGCACCTCGCCGACCTTGTGGGAGGTGCCGGTGTAGTACAGGATG
Organism: Nocardiopsis sp. NPDC006139; assembly: GCF_040614155.1. NCBI lineage: Bacteria > Bacillati > Actinomycetota > Actinomycetes > Streptosporangiales > Nocardiopsidaceae > Nocardiopsis > Nocardiopsis sp. NPDC006139. Next base: position 235,181 of record NZ_JBEXTT010000012.1, on the reverse strand, counting down.
CGCTCGGTGGTGGTGGTCTTGCCCGCGTCGATGTGGGCCATGATCCCGATGTTGCGGACCGAGGCCCGTCCCATCCTTGTGGTGGTGGCCATGTGTCCGTTCCTTTCTGCTCCGTCGGGGCGACCATCGGGCGGTGCGCGCATGCCTGTGCGGCCGTGGGTACGGCCTGCCGCCTGTTGGGAGCGTAGGCGCGGGGGCCCCGGCGGGCCACCGGTTTTCGGACACGCGAAGGGCGGCGGACCCGCGTGGTCCGCCGCCCCCGTGGACGCTCCGTCAGTCGACCGGGCGCCGGGGCTCCACCACCGTGTCCGGCCCCGGGTAGATGAGGCGTTCCGCCCCGTCCGGGAAGCGCACCAGGTAGGGAGGGCCGTCCTCGGCCCCGCGCACCTCGATGATCTCCCCGAGGTGCCGCCCGTCGCCGCTGGTGACCCCGTGCGTGCGCAGGTGGTCGCCGACCTTCGCGTGCATGGTCCTCCCCCGTTTCCGCCGGTCCCCCCGACCGGCCCGTACCGGGGGTCTACCCGACGCCGTCCCCGCCCGAACCGGACCCCGGGGCGACCCCTACGCACAAAGGGATAGCCGGGTCCCGACGAACCTCCGATGCGCCGGCGGGCCGGCCGGACGGACGCTGTACGGGACCGACGAGACGAGGAGGCCGCACATGCTGACGGTGCGGGAACTGACCAAGCGCTACGGGGACAGAACGGTGGTGGACGGGCTCACCTTCACGGTGGAGCCCGGCCGCGTGACCGGCTTCCTGGGGCCTAATGGGGCCGGCAAGAGCACCACCATGCGGGTGCTGCTGGGGCTGGCCGCGCCCACGTCCGGCGAGGCGCTGGTCGACGGCCGCCCCTACCGGGATCTGGACCGGCCCGCGCTGCGGGTGGGCGCCCTGCTGTCCACGGGCTCCGCCCACCCCGGGCGCACCGCGCGGGCCCACCTGCGGGCCAAGGCGGTGGGCACCGGCGTCCCGCGGAGCCGGGTGGAGGAGGTGCTGGAACAGGTCGGGCTGTCCGACGCGGCCGACCGGCGGGTGGGCGGCTACTCGCTGGGCATGCGGCAGCGGCTGGGGGTGGCCGACGCGCTGCTGGGGGACCCCGGCGTGCTGGTCTTCGACGAGCCCGTCAACGGACTCGACCTGGACGGGGTGCGGTGGATGCGCGCGCTGGTGCGGCGGATGGCCGACGAGGGCCGCACCGTGTTCGTCTCCAGCCACCTGATGAGCGAGATGGAGGCGGTCGCCGACCACCTCGTGGTCATCGGGCGGGGGCGGCTGATCGTCGACGCCCCGCTCACCGAGGTCATCGGCGCGTGGTCGCGCACCCACGTGGAGGTGCGCACCCCCGACGCCGGGACCCTGCGGGAGCGGTTGGAGCGGCGCGGCCCCGCGGTGCGGGTGGAGGACGGGCCCGGCCTGCTGCGGGTGTTCGGCGCCCCGGCGGCCGAGGTCGGCGACCTGGCGTACGAGGCCGGCGTCCGCGTCCACGGCCTGCTGACCAGGGAGGCGTCCCTGGAACAGGCCTACCTGGAGCTCACCGGCGAGGCCGTGGAGTACGGATCGACGGGAGGAGCCCGATGAGCGGGACCAGGGGCCGGTACCCGGCCGAACTGGGCCGGGAGTCCGCCGCGGAGTGGATCCGCCTGACCTCCCTGCGCTCCACCTGGTGGGCGGTGGCCGCGGCCCTGCTCGGGATGGCCGTGTTCGCCGCGCTCATGGGGTTCACCGAGCTGTCGCGGATCGCCGAGAACCCCGACGAGGCCGACTCCCTGGCCTACGCCCGGCTGCTCTCCCAGGGGCACTTCTACCTGGTGCAGTTCACGGTGCTCACCCTGGCCGCGCTGGCCGCCACCGGCGAGTTCGGGGACCGGGGCGTCACCGGGACGCTGCTGGCCCGGCCGGACCGCTCCCTGGTCCTGGCCGCGCGCACGCTGGTGGTGGCGGTCCTGGCCGGGGTGGTCGGCGTCCTGGCCACCGTTGTGGGGGCTGCGGTCCTGGCCGGGTTCATCGGCCGGTACGCGGCCCCGGACCCGGCGGCGCTGGCCGGGACGGCGCTGGGGGCGGGGCTGTGCATGGCGCTGTTCGGCGTCCTGTTCACCGGGGTCGGAACGGCGCTGCGCAGCGCCCCGGGCACGTTCGTGATCGGGTTCCTGCTGCTCCTGGGGCTGCCGATGGTCCTCCAGCTGTCCGGGAACCCGGTGCTGGACGACCTGGCGGCCCTGGCCCCGGGCACCGCGGGGATCGAGTTCTACGCGGGCGGCGATGTCGGCTTCTACACCGCGCCGCACGACGGGCCGGTGAACATCGTCGTGGTGGCGGGGTGGGCGGCCGCCGCCTGGATCGTCGCCCGCGCGGAGTTCCGGGTCCGCGACGTGTGACCGACCGCCGGCGCCCGGCCCGCACGGGCCGGGCGCCGACGCGTTCCCGTCAGTGCTCGGTGACCTCGGTCACCGCGGGCGCCGGGTCCGGCAGCGGGGACGCCCCGCCGCGCAGGTGGTGGTCGAAGAACGCCGCCAGGTGCGCGCGCTGGGCGGCGACCGAGTCCTCCGGATCCACGGTGCCCAGTCCGCCGCGCACCGCGTTCCGCCAGGCCGCCGAGGACGGGGAGAAGGCCTCCTCCAGCTGCGGGGCGATCCACTGGAGGTCCGTGGACGCCATGTGCTCCCCGTCGGGCATGTACACCTCCAGCACGGGCGCGCTCGACGCCTCGACGAACAGCCGCCAGTCCGGGGAGTGGTCGGAGTGGTGGGGCAGTCCCTCGTCACCGCTCGCCCCGGCCCCCATCAGGGCGAACGGCCGGGAGGCCCCGGCCAGGGTCGCGTCGGACCACTCCTCGTCGCCCACGTGGTAGGCCAGGCTGCCGTCCATGTTCACGCCGGCGTCGACCCGGTCGTCCACGAGCATCGTCTCCGCCGTCGTCACCCCGCCCAGGGAGTGGCCGAACATGCCCACCCGCTCCATGTCCAGGGCGTCGGCCAGCCCCCGGGGCAGCGGGTGCCCGGAGTCGTCGGCGGCGTCCTCCCCGGCGGCGAACCCCTCCAGCCGGTCCAGCACGAACCGGGCGTCGGCCAGCCGCACCCCGCCGGCCAGCCTCCGGTTCCCGGTGTCGTTGGTGGGCAGGGCGGTGCGCAGCAGGCGCCCGTCGGGCAGCTCCACGACGAGTGCCTCGTAGGGGTGGTCCATGGCCGCCACGACGAACCCCCGGGAGGCCAGGTCCTCGCCCAGGGCGGTGTACTGGTGCCGGGACATGCCCATCCCGGGGGAGAAGAGCAGCACCGGCAGGTGCGCGTCCACGGCCTCGGCGTCGAGCCGGGAGGCCGTCCGCGCCCCGGCCGCGTCGACGGCGTCGCGCGGGATGCCGTACTGCTCGAAATCGCGCTTCATCGTCTCGGCGAAGGACGCCGGGACGTACGGTGCGGGCTCCCCGCCGCCCCGGGCCGGGTACCAGACGTCGACCACGACGTCGCGGTCCTCGGCGGCCGGGACCCAGGGGTGGCCGCGGTCCGGGTCGACCAGGTGCAGGGTGGTGCGGCCGGTGGGGTGCGGGCCCGTGGGCGCAGGGGGCTCGAGGACGACCGGCTCGGGGTCCGTGACGGCGGACAGCGCGGTCGGCGCGGACAGGGAGGCCGCCAGGACCAGCGCGGCGCACAGCAGGGCGCGGGTCCGGACGGCTCGGGGTGTCTGTGAACGTGTCATGCCCGTATGCTCCGCCGCCCCGGCCCCCGGGCACATCGCCCGGACGGCGGCGGCCGCCTAGGCACAAAGGGGTAGGGGGAGTCCCGGGGTCAGAGCAGTCCGGCCTCGTAGGCCAGGATCGCGGCGCGCACCCGGTTGTCCACGCCGAGCCGGGTCAGGATCGACCCCACGTGCACCTTCACGGTCCCGGCCGCGATGTCGAGCCTGCGGGCGATCTCGTCGTTGGAGCAGCCCTCGCCGACCAGCACCAGCACCTGGCGTTCGCGGGCGGTGAGCCGGTCCACCCGCTCCCGGGCCCGCGCGCTGCGGGACCGCCGCGGGGAGGAGGCGTCGAGCAGGCCGACCACCCGCCGGGCCACATCGGGGGACAGGTAGGCGCCGCCGTCGGCCACGGCGCGCAGCCCGGCCACCAGCTGGTGCGGGTCGCCGGTCTTGAGCACGAACCCGTCGGCGCCGCCGGACAGCGCCCGTTCGATGTAGGCGTCCTCGCCGAACGTGGTCAGCACGACCACCGACGTCGCCGGGTGCGCGGCCGCGATGGCCTCCGCCGCGTCCAGGCCGTTCATCCGCGGCATGCGCACGTCCATGAGCACCAGGTCGGGCCGGTGCTCCGCGGTCAGGGACACCGCCTCGGCGCCGTCGGCCGCCTCGCCCACCACCTCGAACCCGGAGGCGGCGGACAGGATCGCGCGCAGCCCGGCGCGCATCATCGCCTCGTCGTCGGCCAGCAGGACGCGCAGCGTCCGGGTGCCGTTGCCCGTCTCCACGCGCACACCCTACTCGTCCGCCGCGGCCTCCCGGTCGATCTCCTCCTTGGACACCAGGACCCCGTCGGCGAAGCACAGCCGGTACACCGGCGGCAGTCCGTTCTCCTGGTGCACCAGCTGGTACCGGCAGTCGGCCCCGGGCGGCTCCGGCGGCGCGCCGTCCACGGACCGCTCGGGGTAGGCGTACCGGGGCAGCAGCTCCTCGACCTGCGCCCGGGTGTCGCCCACGTGGATCCGCTCGTAGTCCTCGGGGGGCAGCACCGAGTTGCTGCTGTTCCACCACAGCAGGGCGAACCCGGCCCCGACGGCGGGCAGCGCGATGGCGACGGGGATCGCGACCGCGGCGAGCACGCTCCGGCGGGCCCCGGCGCGGGCCTCCTCCCGGGCCAGCCGGATGACGGAGGGCTCGGGGCCCCCGTCCCCGGGCTCGCCGTCGGGTACCTCGGCGCGGACCGCGAACCCGGAGCCGGGGCGGGGCGCGGCGTCCAGGGTCCCGCCCAGGGCGGCCACCTCGGCGCGCAGTGCGGCCAGCCCGGTCCCGGCGCCGGGCACCGCGGGGGCCCCGTCCGGGCCGGCGCCGGTGTCGTCCACCTCCACCCGGGTCGGCCCGCCGTCCCGGACGACCCGCACGGTCACCTCGGCACCGGGGGCGTACCGGGCGGCGTTGGTGAGCGCCTCGCGGACCAGCCGCCCCACCGCCCGGCCGCCGGGGGTGCGGGGGTCGGGGTCGGGGCCCTCGCGCAGCAGGCGGACGCGCATGCCCGCCTCGACCGCCCCGGAGACCAGTTCGGCGACCGTCTCCACGTCCTCGCCGGCCGGCCCCTCCCGCAGCACGCCGATGGCCTCGCGCAGCCGCAGTGTGGTGGCGTGCGCGGCCTCGCGCAGCCCGGCGGCGGCCTCGGCGCGCTCGGGGGAGTCCTGCGAGGCCATCTCCAGAGCGGCGGCGCGCACCGCGAGCAGGGCCAGGTCGTGGCCGAGGGAGTCGTGCATGCGGGCGGCGATCCTGGCGCGCTCCCGCAGCCGGGCGCGCTCGGCCTCGGCCGCCCGGGTGCGCTCCATGTGCTCGGCGATCTCCCAGCCGCCCCGGATCAGCCGGGCGCGCTGTTCCAGGTACCGGCCCAGCAGCCAGGGGACGAGCAGCATCGCGACCAGGCCGAGTACCAGGCCGAGCACGTCCACCAGGCCCGACAGCAGGTCGCGGGTCCCGACCCCGGCCATCACGGCGGCGCCCGTGTACAGGGTGAGGACGATCAGGGCCGCCGTCACCGCCATGGAGGTGAAGGGCCCGGGGCGGCCCGAGCGCCGCCCCGCCAGCAGGGCCAGGACCCCCAGGGAGACGAACGGGGAGAGCGGCAGGGACTCGGGCAGGGCCGCCGCCTCCGCGGTGGCGGCCGCCAGGGCGACCGCCGTCGCCGCGTCGGGCCGGCGCCGGGACAGGACCACGGCCGCGGTCAGGGCGAGGAGCAGCGCCCCCGCCTCCCACCACGGGAATCCGCCGTCGAAGCCGGAGAGCTCGGCGACGGTGAGGCCGGCGAGGGCGGCCCACAGCGCCAGGTCGGCCAGGGCGCGGCGCGGGGCGGCGGAGCGGTCGGCGGGCGTGCTCATGGCTCCGAGACTAGGCCCCGCGCAGGCGGGCGGACTCCCGGGAGCCCGGCGACGGAGGTGCCCGGGATGGACTAGGCCCCGCGCAGGCGGGCGGTCTCCTCCTCCAGGAGCCGGCGGGTGAGGGAGATGTAGTCCAGGACCGCGCGGCGCTCGTCCTCTCCGAGGCCGGCCATGAAGGCCGCGGTCTCCCGGCCCAGGCGCGCGTAGGCGTCGCGTTCGGCGGGGGCGGCGCCGGCGAGGGGGCGGACCAGGACGCGGCGGCGGTCGCCGGGGTCGCGGAAGCGCTCGACCAGTCCGGCGGCCTCCAGCCGGTCGACGACGGCGGTGGCGGCCCCGGCGACCACCCCCAGCCCGGCGGCGATCGCGCTCAGGGTCATCGGCCCGTCGCGGCGCACCAGGCCCAGGGCCTTGTGGTCGGTGGCGCCCACGCCCAGGCGGGCGCCGAGGGCGTCGTGGAAGAGGACGACGGCGGTGCTGAGGTCCCAGCCCGCGCGGTCGCCCGCGGGTTCCTGCGGTGCGGCGGTCACGGGCCCACCCTACCGCGATCCTTCACCGCATCGTATAGTTCAGAAGAGTGAACTATTCAATGAGGTGAAATCATGGTCGCCGTCGCCCGCGCCGCCCTCCTGTGGGCCCTGCGCGCCTACGCCCGCCACGCCCTGCTCGTCCTGGGCCTGTCCCTGGTGCCCACGATCCAGCGGTTCGCGCTCGTCGCCCCCGGCAGCCCGCTCACCGGCGGCCCGGGGATCGCCTCCGAGGTCGTCGCCCAGGGCTCCCGGCTGGTCCTGTTCGCGGCCCTGCTGTGGATCGCCGCCCGCGAGGTCCTGCCCGCGGACCGGCGGACGCCCGCCGGGGCGTGGGCCGCCTTCGAGGCCGGCATCACGCCCCGGCTCGGCCTGTTCCTCGGCCAGTTCGCCTTCCTGGCCGCGGCCTTCGCGGTCTTCGACCTGGTGCCCAACGCGGCGATCGGCCTGTGGGTGCCCGCGGCCGAACGGCCCTGGGTGACCGCGACCGTGGTCGCCGCCAAGAACCTCACCGTCATCGCCCTGACCTTCGCCTGGCTGGCCGGGCTCTTCCGCGAGTTCGCCCTGCTGGGCGAGGCCGACCGGGCGGACGGCGCCGCCCCCGCGCCGCGGTGACCGCCCGCCCCGGGGCCCGCACCGCCCCGACCCCGGCCTCCGTCCTAGGCGGGCGGTAGCCTGCGGCGGACCGACGATGTTCAGGAGTGCACATGGCCCGCACCGCAGACCGCCTGCCCCACCCCGAGACCCTCTGGTCCTTCGCCTCGGCCAAGGCGGCCGTCGCCGCGGGGATGGGCTCCTTCTGGCCCGAGGGGCGCCGCATCGCCGAGGACGGCTCGCTGGTCCTGGAGGACGGGGGCGGCAACTGGTGCCGACTGGTCCGCGTCGAGGGCGGCCGGTTCCTGCTGGTCGGCTGGGACCGGTCGGGCGAGACCACCAATCCGTACCGGACGCCGACGAACCTCTTCGCCGACGCTCCGTCCTGGCTGCCCTGGGAGTGGATCGGGCGCGCCGAGGAACGGAGGGCGCTCGGGTTCGCCTACTGGTGGGACGGCCGGGAGTGGGCGCGCTCCGACTACCCCGGGGACGTGGAGGAGGACGGCGTCGGCTACCACACCGGCCCGTACCGCGACGCGGCGAGCGCGACCGAGGGGATCGGCGCCCTGCTGGAGGACGGCCACCTCGCGGAGCTGGAGGAGTGGGAGGACGCGGGGCAGGAGGAGTTCGACGCCTTCCGCGCCCGCGTCGGGGAGCTCATGGAGGCCGTCGGACACCGCGCCGTGACCGGCGCGGACCTGGGGTTCCTGTCCGACATCCCCTTCGACGCCGACGCCGCGATGTCCGTGCTCCGCCGGGCCGGGGTCGCCGCCGGGACGTCGCCCGAGGCCGTCCCGGTGCCCGCCGGGACGGAGGTCCCGGCCGAGCGCCTGCGCGTCCGCAGGCTCTCCGACCGGGAGTGGTGCCTGCTCGTCGAACCCGTGATGCGGGCCTGCCGCGAGCGGGAGCGCCCCGCCCCGCCGGAGACCGGACCCCTGCGGGAGCTCTCCGACGCCCTGCGCGCCCTGGCCGCCGACCACGGCGGCGCGGTCACCTACACGGTGTCGATGGGGGAGTGGTCGGCCTCCCCGTCCCTGACCGCCGCCGACGGCTCCTGGCTGGACGTGCCCCCGGGCCTGCCGGACTTCACGCTGCGCCGCGCCGAGGCCCACCCCGAGCACGGGCGCTGGTTCTTCCTGCGGGTCCGGGCCACTCCGGAGGCGGTGGAGGTCGACCGCGCCTACGACCACTGGCCCGAGTGGGCCGGCGAGCGCTTCGCGATCGGCGGCGGCGTGCCCGTCGGCGACGTCGCCGCCGAGATGGAACGCCGCGACCCCCGCTGGCGGCCCGACTGGGTGTGGCTGCTGGACGAGGAGGTCGTGTACGACCCGCCGGCCGACCCCTTCGCCCGGCCGGAGCGCTGACGGCCCGGACCGCCGCCGTCAGCGGGGGAGGAGGCCGGAGGCCAGCACGTCGATGACCCCGGGCAGCAGGGCGTCGGCCTCCTCGGGCGCGGTGGTGGAGTTGAACGCCGCGAACCCGTGCAGGGCCGCCGCCACCGTGAACGCGACGACCTCCGGGTCGCCCGCGGTGATCTCCCCGGCCCGCTGGCCCTCGGTGATGAACCGCATCATGGTGTCCAGCAGGCGCCCGACCGCCGCCGTCAGCTCCTCGGGGGCGTCGGGTTCGTGCTTGCGCGAGTACATGAGGTCGAGCAGGGCGGCGTTGCGCAGGGCGAACGACACGTACACCCGGGCCAGGGCGAGCAGGCCGTCGCGGGTGTCGCCCGGCTCCTCGGCCGCCGCGGCCAGCTGCGAGGTGAGGCGCTCGAAGCCGTTGAGCGCGAGGGCGTCGAGCAGGGCCGACTTGTCCCGGAAGTGGCGGCCGGGCGCGGCGTGGCTCACCCCGGCCTCCCGCGCGAGTTCGCGCAGGGACAGTGCGGCGGGGCCCCGCGCCGCCAGGGCGCGCTCGGCCCCCGCGAGCAGGGCGGCCCGCAGGTCGCCGTGGTGATAGGGACGATCGGTCATGGGTCCAGCATAAACGGATGTTGTCGGCGCCATCATTGTTGTCATTGACAACTTCGCGGTCCGGTGTCTACCGTGAGGGACATGAACAGCACACCGGTCGCACTCCCCGACCTCACCGGCACCACGGCCGTCGTCACAGGCGCCAACAGCGGCCTGGGCCTGGAGACCGCCCGCGCCCTGGCCCGCATGGGCTCCCGTGTCGTCCTGGCCGTGCGGGACGAGGACAGGGGGCGGGCCGCCGCCGCGGACATCCCCGGCGAGACCGAGGTGCGCCGCCTGGACCTGGCCGACCTGTCCTCTGTGCGCGCCTTCGCCGAGGCATGGAGCGGCGACATCCACCTCCTGATCAACAACGCCGGGATCATGGCCGTCCCCAGGGGCCGCACCGCCGACGGGTTCGAGTTGCAGTTCGGCACCAACCACCTGGGCCACTTCGCCCTCACCAACCTGCTGCTGGAGCATGTCACCGGGCGGGTGGTCACGCTCTCCTCCGGGCTGCACGCCTCGGTCCGGGGGATCCGCTTCGACGACGTGGACCTCGAACGCGGCTACACGCCCTACCGGGCCTACGGCCAGTCCAAGCTGGCCAACCTCCTGTTCACCCTGGAGCTCCAGCGCCGCCTCACCGAGGCCGGCTCGCCCGTGCTGTCGGTGGCCGCCCACCCGGGCTACGCCGCCACCAACCTCCAGAGCCACGGCGCCGGCGTGCTGTTCCGGACGCTCCTCACCCGCGTCGGGAACCGGCTGTTCGCCCAGAGCGCCGCGGTCGGGGCCCTGCCCACGGTCTACGCGGCCACCCAGGAGATCCCCCCGGCCGGGTTCGCCGGGCCGCGGGGGGCCGTGCGGGGCGCGCCCGGCCTGTCCTGGCGCAGCCCGGCCGCCCGGGACGGGGCCGCCGCCCGCCGCCTGTGGGAGCTGTCGGAGGAGCGCACCGGCGTCTCCTTCCCCCTCAAGGCCTGACCGGGAACGGAACGGGGCCCGCGCCGTCGGCGCGGGCCCCTCGTCCGCCCTCCCGCGGGACGCCTACGGCACGAGGGTCAGCTCGTCCACCGCCGCGGCGCGCACCGCGTCCTCGCCGAACACGAACGGCATCGTCTCCCCGCGGGCCCACGGCTCCAGCTGGTCGTCGTAGTTCGGGTGGAACGCGTGCCCGGAGTTGCCGGTCAGGTGCACCCAGGTGGACGCGTCCCGGTCCGACAGGTCGACCACCATCCGCATCGACGGCACCGCGGTGATCCCGTACCCCTCCTTGTCGTCCCAGCCGGTGGCGTTGACGATCGCCGACCCGCCGGAGCTCTCCACCGGGCCCCGGTTGAACAGCCACTCGACCACCCCGATGCCCGAGGTGCCGAACGACTGGTGCGTCGCGGTCAGGGTGTGCAGGTCGCCCCAGCGCCAGTCGGCGGGGTCGTCGCCCAGCAGCTCCGTCAGCTCCTCGGCGGCGGCCTCCATCGCGGCGGCCAGCACCGCGTCGCGGCCGTCGGCCTCCTCTCCCGCCCACCAGGCGGAGTCGGGGTCCTCCAGCAGGGTGCCCACCACGTACATGCCGCGCGAGTTGCCGGTCATCTGCACCGGGTCCAGCTCGTCGAACAGCAGCGGCAGCAGGTGCCGCCAGGTCGCCTGGTAGAAGGCCGCCCCCGCGGAGTCGGGCTCGGTGTACAGGTCCCAGTCGCGCAGCAGGTCCTGCCCCTGCGCCGCGACCCCCGACACCTCGGCGTCCAGCAGGTGGGGGACGATCGCCTCGGCGCCCAGGTGGTAGGAGTCCATGTGGATCTCCGACATGTCCTCGCCGGTCACGGGGCCCTCGGCAACGGCCTCCTCCAGCAGGTCGTTGATGCGCTGGGAGCGGTAGCCGTAGTCCCAGTCGTCGGTCAGGAAGTGCGGGTAGTCCGCGTCCACGCCGGACTGGTTGGCGGTGACGACGAACCCGGACTCGGGGTTGTACACGCTGGGCAGGTCCTCGAAGGGGATGTACTCCTCCCAGTCGTAGGCGGAGTCCCAGCCGGGCGCCGGGTAGCGGCCGTCGCCCTCGCCCCGGACCGGGACCGTTCCCGGCGCCTGGTAGCCGATGTTGCCCTCGTTGTCGGCGTAGACGAGGTTCTGCGCGGGGACCGAGAACCCGCTCGCGGCCCGGCGGAAGTCCTCCCAGTCGCGGGCGCGGTTCATGACGAACAGGGCGTCGGCGGTGGTCCCGGGCGACAGCGCGGTCCACTGGAGGGCCACCGCGTACCCGGCCCCCTCCTCGGCCCCCTCGACCTGCGGGTCCTCGGCGATCCCGGCCAGGTCGGCGCCCGCGGCGGTGTCGGACAGCAGCGGGCCGTGGTGGGTGGAGCGGACGGTGATCTCCACGTCCTCGCCCCCGGCGACCTTCACCGTCTCGGTGCGGGTCTCCAGGGGGCGCTCCTCGCCGTCGACGATGTAGGAGTCGCCCTCGATCCGCTCGACGAACAGGTCCATCACGTCGGGGTTGAGGTTGGTGAAGCCCCAAGCGATCGACTCGTTCTGGCCGATGACCACGCCGGGCAGCCCGGAGAACCCGAACCCGGCGACGTCGAACGGGCAGGTCTCGCTCAGCTCGGTGCAGTGCAGGCCCACCTGGTGCCAGGTGGAGGGCATGGCCGCGCCCAGGTGGGGGTCGTTGGCCAGCAGGGGCAGGCCCGACTCGGTGTGCTCGCCGCCCACGACCCACGAGTTGGAGCCCAGGTCGGGGCTGCTCCGCGGGCCGAGCATCTCGGGCAGGGCCAGCGCCCCGTCGTACACGGCGCCGACGGCGGCCACGGCCTCCCCGGGCAGTTCGGGGGCGCGCCGCGCGTCCTCGGGGTCGCCCTCGGGCGCGGTGTCCAGCAGCTCGTCTGTGTCGGTGATCGGCCGGTGCTCCTCGTAGGGGTACTCGGGGTACAGCTCGGCGATCTGCTCCTCGGTGAACCCGAGGCCGAGCAGCTGCGCGCGCTCCGTCTCCTCGCGCATGTTGCCGCCCAGGTCCCAGGCCATGGCCTTGAGCCAGGCCAGGCTGTCGACCGGGTCCCACTCCTCGATGGTGTGGCCGCCGTTGAGCACGCCGAGCAGCGCGTACTCCAGGCTCGCCGCGGCCCCGTCGTTCTCCGCCAGCCAGGCGTTGACCCCTGCGGCGTAGGCGTCGAGGTAGCCCCTGGTCTCGGGCTCCAGCAGCTCGTACTCCTGCTCGGCGACGTGCCGCCAGCCCATGGTGCGCAGGTAGACGTCGGTCTCCACCTGGGCCTCGCCGAAGAGCTCGGCGGTGCGGCCGGACGTCACGTGGCGGCGGAAGTCCATCTCCCAGAACCGGTCCTGGGCGTGCACGTAGCCCTGGGCCATGAAGAGGTCGTGCGCGTCGCCGGCGTACACGTGGGGGACGCCGTACTCATCGCGCAGCACCGTGACCTCGGCGTTCAGCCCGGGGAGGGCGATCTCGCCGGAGGTCTGCGGGAACGACCTGCGCACGGTCCACACACCCAGTAGCGCGCCGACCAGGGCGAGTACCACAACAGTCGACAGAACACCCAAAAGCACACGAAAAAGGACACGCTTCCGCAATACACCCATGGCGGAACCTTAGGGTGTGGCAGGTCACAGGCTCTAGGGCCGAGCGGCCGGAGAACCCAATTGTTACCTGCGGGTAAAAGAATCCGGTCCCGCGGGCGGCGCGCCGGTGTCGGCCGGCGCCGCGAACGGGCCCCGGCCGGCCCTCCGGCCGGGCGCGCACGGGGGCGGCCGGCCCGCCCCCGTGCGAGCGGTCCTCAGGAGGGGAGGACCTCGGTCAGGCGCTCGGCCAGCAGGGGGACGCTGTAGTAGTCCATCCGGAACGACGACGGGCCCAGGGTGAAGGCGCGCTCGTCCTCCCAGGCGGGCAGGCTCTCCAGGATGGGGGCCGTCTCCAGGTAGGAGTCGAGCCCGTCGCCCTGCGGGTTCACGAACAGCAGGGTCGCGTCGCCCAGGGCGTCGGCGTTCTCGGGGGCCACGCCGACGATGTCGGTGCGCGCGCCCTGGGTGCTGTCGGCCGCCGCGTCCTCGGGCAGCTCCTGGAGGGTCAGCCCCAGGTCGGTGGCCAGGCGCCCCTGGGCGGACTCGGCGGTGAACACGTTGAACCCGTTGGGGGTGACGCTGAGGACGGCCACCGGCTGCTCGGTGGAGATCCGCGCCGAGGACTCCTCGACCAGGGCGTCGTACTCCCCGGTGATCTCCTCGAACCGGTCGGTGCGGTCCAGGGCCCGGGCGTACTGCTCGGTCAGGTCCACCCAGGAGACGTCGCCCTCGCCGTAGACGACGGTGGGCGCGATCTCGGAGAGCTTCTCGTAGGTCGCCTCGTCGACGGCGTCCGCCCCGAAGCCGTTGCCGACGATGAGGTCGGGCCCGGCGGCGGCGACCGCCTCCAGCGAGATCTCGGGGCCGGGCAGCGGTTCGACGCCGCGCTCCTCGGCCACCGGGGCCCACTGGGCGAAGAAGCCGTTGTCGTCGGTGAGGGCGCTGGGGGTGGTGGTGCCGGCGGCGACCACGGGGACGTCCAGGCTCAGCAGGACCGGGGCCGCGGTGACGCTGACGGCGACCACGCTCTGGGGGTCGACGGGGATCTCGGTCTCGCCGTAGATGTGGGTGACGGCCCGGGTCTCCCCGGTGTCCGTGTCCTGCGCCCCGGCGGCTTCGGAGCCGCCCCCGGTTCCACAGGCGCTGAGGGCCATGGTCAGGGCGGCGCCGACGGCTAGGCTGTGCAGGAGCTTTACTTGCTTCATGACAAGCATATTTAGGTATGGCTATCCTAAATGTCAACTTCCGGGAAGTGAGGGACGGATGACGGCGACGTCGCCGACCGGTCAGAACGCACCCGCCGGGACCGCACCCCGCAGGCCCTCGACACGGGACGCGGGCGAGGCGCTGCTGCGCGTCGCCCACCGGGTGGAGGGACTGCTGTCCGAGCTGGCCGCGGAACACGGGCTCACCGCGTTCCAGGCCCGCGCCCTGCGCGCGCTGCACGACGCCTCCTCCCAGGGGGCGCTGGCCCGGCAGCTGGGCTGCACCGCCTCGCGGATCTCGGTCATCACCCGGGAGCTGGAGGAGCGCGGCCTGGTGAGGAAGACCGCCTCCATCAGCGACCGGCGCATGCGGATGGCGCGGCCCACGGCGGAGGGCACCCGGATCGTCGAGGCCATCGGCGCGGGGCTCACCGCCCGGTCCCCGCTCAGCGCCCTGTCCGAGGACCGGGTCGCCGCGCTGTTCGACCTGATGTCCGAGGTGGAGGGCGTTCCCGAAGCCTGAACCCGAGTACGACCGAGGAGGGGGCCGCATGCGGACCCACACGATCCCCCCGCGCCTCAAGCGCACCGTCCGTCCCGAACGGGTGCCCACACCCTGCGTGGCGGAGGCCGCCCGGGACACCGCGGGGTTCTGGGAGTCCGTCCGGCGCACCGGCACCCCGCTGGTGGGCGAGGCCGACGCCGAGGGCCGCCGCACCGTCACCTTCCTGTGGCGGGGCGGCGACGAACTCGCCGACGTTCTGCTGGTGGCCAACAAGATCGCCGACGCCGACTCCTACGACCACAACCGCATGGAGCGGATCCCCGGCACCGACGTCCGGCACCTCACCTACCGGATGCGCGGAGACTGGCGGGCGTCCTACACCATCGCGCCGATCCCCGCCGGCGCCGGGCCGGGCGATCCCGCCGACCTGCCCGAGATGCTGCGCATCCGCCGCGAACGCGCCCTGGCCGTCTCCGACCCGGAGGACCGGCCGGCCGTCGCCCGCTGGTTCGCCGCCCTGGCCCACGCGGTCGCCGACCCGCTGGCCCGCGAGCAGTCGGACGGGGGCCACTCCGTGGTGTCCCTGCCCGAGGCCCCCGTCCCACCGGCCGGCGACCCCGGCGCGCCCGCGGGCCGGGTGGAGGAGAGGGGGTTCGCCAGCGCCGTCCTCGGCGACAGCCGCCCCGTGTGGGTGCACGAACCCGCCCGCAGGCCCCCCGGCGGCCGCCCCTGGCCCGTCGCCCTGCTGCTGGACGGCCGGGACTGGCACGCGGACCTGCCCCGGGTCCTGGACGGGCTCGTCCACACCGGGACCCTGCCGCCGATGCTCACCGTCATGGTGGACTCCCTGGACTTCGCCTCCCGCAGCGAGCAGCTGGCCTGCTCGGACGACTTCGTCCGCGCCCTGGGCGGCGAACTCCTGCCCCGGCTGGGCGAGAGGTACCGGATCACCGCCGACCCCCGGCGCACCCTCGTCGCCGGGCAGAGCCTGGGCGGGCTCACCGCTATGCACGCCGCCCTCACCGACCCCGACCGGTTCGGCCGGGTGGTCTCCCAGTCGGGCTCGTTCTGGTGGCCCAACGTGGCCGTGGCCGGAGGGGAGAGCGAACGCACCACCGCCCGGGTCGCCGTCGCCGACCGCCTCCCGGACCGCGTCCACCTCTCCGCGGGCACCCACGAGTGGTCCCTGCTCGACCCCAACCGGCGGCTGCGCGACGCCCTGGCCGTCCGCGCCGCGGACCTGGGCGGCGACCCGGGCGCCGTGCTGCTGGAGGAGTACCACGGCGGACACGACCGCGCCTGCTGGCGGGCCGGGCTGCCGGCCGCCCTGGCCTTCGCCACCGGCGACTGGGAGCGCTGACCGGTCAGAGGCGGGCGCCCGCCTGCGCCGCCTCGCGGCGCAGGCGCGCCACCACCTCGGCGGCCGGGTCGTCGGTGGCCCGCCGGAAACCGGTCCCGGCCCACAGCGCCATGCCGCCCGTGTCGGAGGCCCGCGCCGCGGCCGCCCGCAGCGGCCGGGTCATGTGGTGCAGCTCCGGGTAGGCGTACGGGGCCTTGGGGTGCTCGATGATGAACCGGTTGACCAGGCCGCGCGCGGGACGTCCGGTGAACGCCCAGGTCAGGGTGGTCTCGGTGAAGTCGGGGTCGATCAGCGCCAGCTTGTGGGCGGGCTGGGCCCCGCTCTCGGGGCAGCGCAGGAACGCCGTGCCCAGCTGCACCGCCGCCGCGCCCGCCTCCAGCACCGCGGCGGCCTCGCCGCCCGTCATGATCCCGCCCGCGCCGATCACCGGGACCTCGACGGCCCCGGCCAGCGCCGCCACCAGCTCCGCGGTCGGCAGTTCGCCGCCGCGCGTCGGGTCGAACGCGGCCCGGTGCCCGCCGGCCTCCACCCCCTGGGCGCACAGGCCGTCGGCGCCGCGGGCCACCGCCAGCAGCGCCTCGTCCACCGAGGTGACGGTGACGACCACCGCGGACCCGGCCTCCTGGAGGCGGCGCAGCACGTTGCCGTCGGGGCAGCCGAACGTGAAGCCCACGACCGGGACGCCCAGCCGTTCCAGGAGGTCGATCTTGGCCTCCCAGGCGTCGTCGTCGTGGACCGGCTCGCCCGGGGCCGTCCCGTGGCGTTCGGCCTCGGCGCCCAGCTCCTCGCGGTAGTCCCGCACCGCGGCGGGGTCGCCGGCGGGCCCGGGCACGAACACGTTCACCCCGAACGCCGACACCCCGAGCCCGCGCACCCGGGCGACCTGCTCCTCCACCTGCTCCGGCGCCAGGTACCCGGCGGCCAGGAACCCCAGGCCCCCGGCCCGGGCCACCGCGCCCACCAGCTCCGGAGTGGAGGCCCCGCCCGCCATGGGCGCCTGGACGAGCGGCCGTTCCCGCAACAGATCCGACAGATGGCTCATGATCCCCCCGCTCTTCCGACCACGTACACGGGCAGGGTAGACGACGCCACCGCGGGGGACCGGGGCCGGACGGTCATTCCGCGGGTTCGGACTCCTGCGCCCGCGCCCCCTCCCGGGGGTCGAAGAAACGGCGCGATTCGGGAAAGGCGTACGCCAGCGGTATCACCGCCAGGGAGCCGACCGTGGAAACCGCCAGAACGGCGACCATCGCGGATTCCAGTCCCCACACGTCCCACGCCCATCCGAAAACGGCGTACGTCGCACCGATCACGGCCAATCCGAGGAACGACATCACCGAGAAAAGCGTATTCCGCGCCTCGTCGCTGTACATGAGGTGCTCCCACGCCACGAACAGCGCCTGGGCCAGCCCGAGCAGGAATTCGGCCAGCACCAGCCCCACGAGCAGCGGCAGCGCGCCCCAGGCCACCAGGAACAGCGGAACGGCGGTGGCGACCGCCGACGCCGGGGCCCACAGGTGCGGGTTGCGCGGATCGATGAAACGGGAGCAGGCCGCCCCCAGCGCCAGGGCCAGGGTCATGCCGAGCAGGACCAGGCCGTTGAACCGGACGTCGCCCCCGTACTCCCGCGCGACCAGGGGCTGCCAGCAGATGACCAGCACCACCTTGGCCGGGGTCGAGCACAGGACCAGGGCGACCAGCGGCACGTAGCGCCGCCCCGCCAGGGCCGTCACCGACTCCCGGAGCAGCCCGGCGACCGAGACGTCCGGCCGTCCGGGGGAGCGCGGGAAGACCAGCGGCGCCACCGCCCCCAGGCCCACCAGCAGCACGCCCGCGGCCAGGATGAGCAGGTCGGCGGAGAGCCAGGTCCCGGCGACCAGCACCGAGGCGGCGCCCGCGACCCCGCCCAGCCGCGAGGAGACCTGCCCCCACCGGGTCAGCCGGGCGACCCGGGCGGTCCGGTCGCGGTCGCCGACCCGGTTGACCACCAGCGCGGTCAGGGTGCCGGTGTGCAGGTGGAAGCCCACCGACCACAGCACCGATCCGACCATGGTCGGGAGCAGTTCGTCGGCCCAGCCGAACAGGGCGAAGCCCGCGCCCCAGACCACCAGGCCCAGCGCCAGCAGCCGCCGGTGGCCGTAGCGGTCGCCCAGCGCCCCGCTGGGCGCCTCCGCCGCCAGCCCGAACAGGGTGCCCGCGGCGACCATGGCCCCCAGCATCCCGGGGTCGAGGCCGCGGCCGAGCAGAACGGTGATGAAAACCGCGCCGAAAGCGAAGTCCGCGGTGGTCGCGGCCAGGGAGAAAAGGGCGTAACGGCGGAGCAGGGGCGGGCGTGGGGGCGGTTCTCCCGAGTCCACACGGGTCCTTTCCGGAGGCGCGGTGTGCGCGGAAAGGAAAAGGCCGTCGAAGGGCCTTTGGATTCCGCGGCGGGCGTCCACGCTAGCACGCGTGAATTTCTCCGGACCACGGGTTTTCGGGTACCGTGCGGCCGGTCCGCGACGGCGCGTGGAACAGCGGCGGGGGACCGCGGCCGGGGACCGTCCGGACGGCCCGGCGCGGGGGCACGGCGGCCCCCGGCGCGCGAATGTGCCGGAGGACACCGGGGGCGGCCGGGACTCCGCCCGGCGGGCCCGGATACGCTCGGCGCGACAGCGAAACCGCAGGAGGATGACCACATGACAGCGACCGCCGTCGTCACCGGTGCCAGCAGCGGTATCGGCGCCGCCACCGCCCGGGGCCTGGCCGCCCGGGGGTACGACGTGGTGCTCGTGGCCCGCCGCGCCGACCGCGTCGAGGAGCTGGCCGCCGAACTCGTCAAGGAGGGGCACAGCGCCCGCGCGTACGTCCTCGACGTCACCGACCGCGGCGCCGTGGACGCCTTCGCCGCCGGGCTGCCCTCCTGCGACGTCCTGGTGAACAACGCGGGCGGCGCCATCGGGACCGAGACCGTCGCCGCCGCCGACCCCGCCGACTGGCGCGCCATGTACGAGGTCAACGTGCTCGGCGTGCTCAACATGACCCAGGCCCTGCTGCCGAAGCTCATCGAGAGCGGCGCGGGCACCGTCCTGGTGGTCAGCTCCGTGGCCGGGCACGTCGTCTACGAGGGCGGCGGCGGGTACGTCGCCGCCAAGCACGGCGCCCACACCCTGGCCGCCACCCTGCGCCTGGAGCTGTGCGGGCAGCCCGTCCGGGTCCTGGAGATCGCCCCGGGCATGGTCAAGACCGAGGAGTTCTCCCTCAACCGGCTGCGCGGCGACGCCGACGCGGCGGAGGCCGTCTACGAGGGCGTGCCCGACCCGCTCAGCGCCGAGGACGTCGCCGACACCATCGTGTGGGCGGTCACCCGGCCGCCGCACGTCAACATCGACCTGATGGTGGTCCGCCCGCGGGCCCAGGCCGCCCAGCACAAGGTCCACCGGGTGAAGCGGGAGGGCTGACCCGGCCCCGTACACGGCGGCGCCCGCCGCGCAGGAGCCTGCGCGGCGGGCGCCGCCGTGAGCGTTCCGGGGCTCAGGCGTCCAGTTCGGAGGCCAGCAGCTCGGCCAGGGAGTCCAGGGCGGCGTCGGCGCCCTCGCCCTCGGCGGCGATGGTCACCTCGTCTCCGTGCCCGACCCCCAGGGTCATCACGGCGAGCAGGCTGCCCGCGTTCACCGGGTCCTTGCCCGCCGCGGCGACGGTCACGGGCAGGCCGGTGGCGGTGGCCGCCTGGACGAAGAGGGTGGCGGGTCGCGCGTGCAGTCCTTGGGCGGAACCGACGGCTACGGTGCGCTGGGGCATCTGCTGCTCCTTGTGAGGGGTGGACGGACCGGTCAGGGCCGGTCGACGAGCGAGTCGAGGGGCCGGGAGGGGTCGGGTTCGGACACCACCTCGACGGCGTCCGGCTCGACGTCGTCGGGGGCGGGGATGGTCGTTCCGGGCAGGGACACCGCCGCGGTCCCCCAGGCCACCGCGTTGCGCAGGCGGTCGACCGGGGAGTCGGCGGGGGTGAGGAACCCGGCGAGGGCGCAGTCGCCCGCGCCCACGGTGCTGCGGGTGCGGACCCGGGGGCCGCGCGCCCACCACGTGTGTTCGGGCCCCACGAGTATGGCACCGTGCCCGCCCAGGGTCACGAGGGCGGAACCGTTGCCGTGGGAGAGGAGCTCCCGGGCGGCGGCGGCGACCTCGCCGACGGTGGCGGGGGTGCGCCCGGTCAGCTCCGACAGCTCTTCCAGGTTGGGCTTGGCCAGGCCGATCGACCCGGCGCGCACCGCGGCCTCCAGGGGTTTGCCGGAGGTGTCCAGGGCCAGGGGCACCCCGTAACCGGCGGCCAGCCCGGCCACCCGCACGTAGAAGTCCTCTCCCGCGCCCGCCGGCAGGCTTCCGCTGGCCACGATCCATTCCGGGCGCTGTGCCAGCTCGTCCTCCAGGACGGCCAGCAGGGTGTCGGCCTCGGAGGGGGAGAGCGTGGGGCCCGGGGCGTTGACCTTGGTGGTGGTGCCGTCGGCCTCGGTGATCGCGATGTTGGCGCGGGTCTCGCCCTCGATGGGGACGGTGAGCCGCGGCAGGTCGCCGAGCAGGGCGGTGAGTTCGGCACCGCCGCCCCCGCCGACAGGGAGGATCGCACGCGTTTCCACGCCGGCCAGGTGCAGGGCCCGGGCGACGTTGACGCCCTTGCCGCCCGCCTGGGCGCGCGTGGCGTCGACCCGCAGGACCTCGCCCCGGATGAGGCGGTCCACCTCCAGGGTGTGGTCCACGCTCGGGTTGGGGGTGAGGGTCAGGATCATGGGAGCTCTTTTCGCGGTCGCTGCGCCCGGCCCGGTCCGGATGTTGGACTGCCTTTGATTATGTGTGTTCATCTGCGTGTGTCAACACGGTTGTCCTCTGGTTTCCGGTTCGAGTGTCGCCCCCGGGGTGTGCCGGTCGGCGCCCGCGAGGCGCGCGGCCAGTGGCTATAGGGGTTCCCTGTCGCATCGGCGGTGGCCGGATGTGGTCGCGGGGCCTTACTGGGATATTGGAGGAAGGTACCCCTTGTGTGTCCCAGGCAACACGATTAAACTCACCGAAAACCACACCGAAACACAGGTGATCCAACATGTACGCGGAAGAGCGCCAGCAGGCGATCCTCGAACGCGCCCGCCGGGACGGCCGGGTCGACGTGACGGGGCTCGCCGCGGAGTTCGACGTCACCTACGAGACCATCCGGCGGGACCTCACGGCGCTGGAGCGCCACGGGGTCCTGCGGCGGGTCCACGGCGGCGCGATCCCCGTCGAGCGCCTGGGCTTCGAGCCCGCGCTCAACGTGCGCGACTCCGTGATGACCCAGGAGAAGGAGCGGATCGCCAAGGCCGCGATCGAAGAACTCCCGGAGGAGGGGGCGATCCTCCTCGACGCGGGGTCCACCATCGGACGCCTCGCCGAGCAGCTGCCCGCCGACCGGGAACTCACCGTCGTCACCAACTCCCTCTCCATCGCCCTCACCCTCACCACGCGCACCAACATCAACCTGATGTTCCTCGGCGGCCGCCTGCGCACCCGGACGCAGGCCACCGTCGACGCGTGGGCCCTGAGGTCGCTGGCCGAGTCCTTCGTGGACGTCGCCTTCATGGCCACCAACGGCATCTCCGTCGAACGCGGGCTCACCACGCCCGACCCGGCGGAGGCCGAGGTGAAGCGCTCCATGATCGCCTCGGCCCGGCGTGCCGTCCTCCTCGCCGACCACACCAAGGTCGGCAACGACCACTTCGCCCGATTCGCCTCCGTCGAGGACCTGGACCTGGTCATCACCGACCAGGGTCTCGCCGGGGGCCTCGCCGACGAGCTGGAGGCCGCCGGACCCTCGGTCCGGGTGGTCTGACCAGGACCGGCGCCCGTCCGACCGAGGTGCGCGGCCCCTCCCGCCGCACCTCCCCGTCCAGCCGGCCGGGCGCCCCGCCCACACCACACCACCGCAGGCGCGGCCCAGGCCCGCCGCACCTCCCAGGAGGTCCCCCAACATGTCCACCGAACAGCGGCAGAGCACGGCGCTCGCCTCGGCCCGGTCCGGAGTCCAGCGCTTCGGCGGGTTCCTCTCGGGCATGGTCATGCCCAACATCGGCGCGTTCATCGCCTGGGGCCTGATCACCGCCCTGTTCATCCCCACCGGCTGGTGGCCCAACGAGTACCTGGGCCAGCTGGTGGATCCGATGATCAAGTTCCTGCTCCCGCTGCTCATCGCCTACACCGGCGGCACCATGGTGCACGGCCAGCGCGGCGGTGTCGTCGGCGCGGCGGCCACCATGGGCGTGATCGTCTCCGCGGACATCCCGATGTTCCTGGGCGCGATGATCATGGGCCCGCTCGCCGCGTACCTCATGAAGCAGGCCGACAAGCTGATCCAGCCGCGCATCAAGGCCGGCTTCGAGATGCTCGTCAACAACTTCAGCGCGGGCATCCTCGCCGCCCTCCTCGCGGTGGTGGGCGCCTACGCCGTCGGCCCCGTCGTGGGCCGCATCGCCGACGCGCTCGGCGCCGGGGTGCAGTTCCTCATCGACAACAGCCTGCTGCCGCTCGTCTCGGTGATCGTCGAGCCCGCGAAGGTGCTGTTCCTCAACAACGCCATCAACCACGGCGTGTTCACCCCGCTGGGCACCGCCCGCTCCGCCGCCGACGGCAGCGCGATCGAGTTCCTCATCGAGACCAACCCCGGCCCCGGCCTGGGCATCCTCATCGCCTGCATGCTCTTCGGCCCGCGGATCAGCCGCGCCACCGCGCCCGGCGCGATCATCATCCACTTCTTCGGTGGAATTCACGAGATCTACTTCCCGTACATCCTCGCGCAGCCCAAGCTGATCCTGGCCGCCATCGCCGGCGGGATGTCGGGTGTGGCCACCTTCATGGTGATGGACGCGGGCCTGATCTCGGCGGCCTCCCCGGGCAGCATCATCGCCCTGATGGCCGTCACCCCGCCCGGCGGGCACCTGTCCGTCCTGGCCGGCGTCACCGTCGCCACCGCGGTGTCCTTCGTGGTCGCCTCGCTCCTGCTCGGCTTCGGCCGGGCCGAGCGCAAGGCCGCCCGCGAGGAGGCCGCCGCCCAGAAGAACTCCGCGAGCACTGAGGAGAACGTCGCATGAGCAGCATCCAGGGTTCCGATGTCAAGAAGGTCGTCGTGGCCTGCGACGCCGGGATGGGCAGCAGCGTCCTGCTGACCACCCAGCTCAAGGGCAGCCTGGGCAAGTACGGGGTGACCGTCGAGCACGCCCCCGTGGACCGCATCCCCGAGGACGCCGACCTGGTCCTGACCCAGGAGGGCCTGGCCGCCCGCGCCCGCACCCGGGTGCCGGGCACCGTGGTCAAGGGTTTCCGGATGTTCCTGGGCGACCCCGTCTTCACCGAGGTCGAGAGCGCCATCAGGGACGGTGGCACCCTTGCCGACTGAACCCGCCCGGCTGGTCCTGACCGAGGACGCCGTCCGACTGGGCCGCACCGCGAAGGACCGGGCCGACGTCATCGACCAGTGCGGGGAACTGCTCCTCGAACTCGGCGCGGTCGACCCCGGCTACCTGCCCGCCATGCACGAGCGCGAGGCGTCGGTGTCCACCTTCCTCGGGGAGGGGGTCGCCATCCCGCACGGGACCGACCCGTCCCGGGTCCACGTCAAGAGGACCGGGCTGGCCGTGATCCAGTTCCCCGAGGGGGTCGACTGGGGCGGGTCCACCGTCCACGTCGCCATCGGCATCGCCGCGACCGGTGAGGAGCACCTGGGCATCCTCACCGCCCTGGCCGGGGTCCTCACCGACCCCGAGAAGGCCGCCCGGCTGCGCGGGGCCACCGACCCCGCCGACGTCGTCGGGCTCCTCGACCCGCCCGCCGCGGACGGCTGACCCGGCGGGCCGCCGGGGCCCGGCCGTCCTCCCCGCCCGTCCGACCACTCCCCGGACGGGCGGGGACCGCCCGTCCCACCGGCCGCCCGCCGTCCTCAACGGACGCCCACGGCGCGGCGTCCCCCGCTCACCGAAACCCACCGGTGCGGTCGTTCCCGCGCGGACGACCCCGTGCCGGACCGCATCCTGAAAGGCCGAACATGCTCGTCGCCCGCTTCTACGCACCCGGTGACCTCCGCCTCGAACAGGCACCCGAGCCCACCGCAGGACCCGGGCAGCTCAAGATCGCCGTCGTCAACTGCTCCACCTGCGGTACCGACGTCAAGATCTTCCGCCACGGGCACCACCACATCGACCCGCCCCGGGTCATCGGCCACGAGATCGCCGGCCGCGTCGTCGAGGTCGGCGACGGGGTGGAGGGCTGGGCCGAGGGCGACCGGGTCCAGATCATCGCCGCCATCCCCTGCGGCACCTGCGCCGAGTGCGGCGACGGCCGGTTCACCGTGTGCTCGCGCCAGCAGTCCATGGGCTACCACTACGACGGCGGCTTCGCCGAGTACATGGTCGTCCCCGAGGCCGTGCTGGCCGTCGACGGCGTCAACCGCATCCCCGAGGGCCTGGACTACGCCGAGGCCTCCGTCGCCGAACCGCTCGCCTGCGTCCTCAACGGCCAGGAGATCGCCGGGGTCGGCGAGGGCGACACCGTCGTAGTCATGGGCGCCGGGCCCATCGGCTGCCTGCACGTCCGCCTGGCCCGCGCCAAGGGCGCGAAGAAGGTGTACCTGGTGGACGTCAACCGGGGCCGCCTGGACATGTCCGCGCAGATCGTCGGGCCCGACGCCGCCATCTGCGGCGAGGAGGTCGACGCGGTGGAGGAGGTGCTGCGCCTGACCGACGGCCGCGGCGCCGACGTGGTCATCACCGCCGCCGCCTCCGGCCGCGCCCAGGAGGACGCCCTGAAGATGGTCGCCCGCAGCGGCCGGATCAGCTTCTTCGGCGGGCTGCCCAAGGACAACCCGATCATCTCCCTGGACTCCAACCTCGTCCACTACCGGGAGATCTCCATCTTCGGCGCCAACGGCTCCAGCCCCGAGCACAACAAGCGCGCCCTGGAGCTCATCGCCTCCGGCGCCGTGCCCGTCGCCGACCTGATCACCGAGCGGATGGCGCTGTCCGACGTGCACAAGGCCATCGAGACCGTGGCCGCCGGGACCGCCATCAAGGTGACCATCCAGCCCTGACCCGTCCACAGGCCGGGAGTAGGGGCTACCGAGATCGGCCCCGCTGGGGTTCCCTGATAGGGGGACCCCTCCCGGCCCGCCCCGGCCCACCCACTCACCGACCCACGGAGCGACCATGGCGCACACCCGATCCCTCTCCTCCCTCGGCGGCATCCCGGCGGCGCCGGGCGCGGCGGTCGGCCCGGTGGCGCGCATGGCGCCCCCGCCGCGCCTGCCCGACCACCGCCCCGCGGCGGGGGACCCCGGCGCCGAGGCGGAGGCCGCCCGCGCGTCCCTGGAGGAGGTGGCGGCCGGGCTCGACGCCCAGGCCGCCGGCCTCGGCGGAGAGGCCGCGGCGGTGCTCGGCGCCCAGGCCCTGATGGCCCGCGACCCCGAGCTGGCCCGCCGGGTCGGCGAGCGGGCCGCCGCGGGCGATCCGGCCGCCTGGGCGGTGCACGCCGCCTGCGAGACCTACCGCGACCTGCTCAAGGCCGCCGGCGGCTACCTCGCCGAGCGCGCCGCCGACCTCGCCGACATCCGCGACCGGGCGGTGGCCCTGCTGCTGGGGCTGCCCATGCCGGGCCTGCCCGACCCGGGCGTCCCGCACGTTCTGGTCGCCGACGACCTCGCCCCCGCCGACACCGTCCACCTGGACCCGGCCAGGGTCCTGGGGATCGTCACCCGGTACGGCGGACCCACCAGCCACACCGTCATCCTCTCCCGCTCGCTGGGCATCCCGGCGGTGGTCGGCTGCGGGGGAGCCGACACCCTCGCCGACGGCACGGTGGTGGCGGTCGACGGCGACACGGGCTCCGTGGTCGCCGACCCGGACGAGGCCCTCGTGCAGCGGGTGCGCCGGCGCGCCGAGCAGCGGCGCGCCCTGGCGGAGTCGGCCACCGGGCCGGGGGCCACCGCCGACGGGGTGTCCGTCCCGCTGCTGCTCAACATCGGGGAGGGGGACCCGGAGGCGGCCGCCGCCCACGACAGCGAGGGGGTGGGGCTGCTGCGCACCGAGTTCCTGTTCCTGGACCGCACCGAGCCGCCCACCCGCGAGGAGCAGACCGCCTCCTACATCCGGCTGTTCTCGGCCTTCTCCGGGCGCCCGATCACCGTGCGCACCCTGGACGCGGGCTCGGACAAGCCGCTGGCCTTCGTCCCGATGGGCGCGGAGGACAACCCCGCCCTCGGGGTGCGCGGCTACCGCACCGCCCGGATGCACCGCGAACTGCTGGTGGACCAGCTCGCCGCCATCGCGGCGGCCACCAAGGAGACCGGGGCCGACGTCCGGGTGATGGCGCCGATGGTGTCCACGCCCAGGGAGGCGGGGGAGTTCGCCGACCTCGCCCGCGCCCAGGGGGTGACCCGGGTGGGGGTGATGATCGAGGTCCCCGCCGCGGCGCTGCTCGCCGACCGGCTGCTGTACGAGGTGGACTTCGTGTCCATCGGCACCAACGACCTCGCCCAGTACACGATGGCCGTCGACCGTACCCTGGGCGCGCTGCCGGACCTGCTGGACCCGTGGCAGCCGGCGCTGCTGTCCCTGATCGGCACCGTGGGCAAGGCGGGCGACCACCTGGGCGTCCCGGTGGGCGTGTGCGGTGAGGCCGCCGCCGACCCGCTGCTGGCCCTGGTCCTGGTGGGCCTGGGGGCGACGAGCCTGTCGATGTCGGCCCCCGCCCTGCCGGGGGTGCGCCACGCCCTGGCCGGCCACAGCCTGGACGAGTGCCGCCGCTTGGCCCACCTCGCCCTGGCGGCCGCGGGGGCGGGCCAGGCCCGTGAGGCCGTCCGGTCGGCCGCCCGCACCGAGACGCCGTGACCGCCGCTGCGGCGGGGGAGCGGGCCCTGTCGCAGCGACCGGGCGCTGCGGCCGTGCCCCCGCCGCAGCCCCGACCTCCGCGCCCGGACGCCGAACCGTTCCGGCGGCCGCACCCGCTGCCTCCGCGCGGGTGGGCGGCTGGTCGTGCCGTGGTGAAGAGGGCTTCGGCAACGGGCCACCGGGGATGTGTCCCGTCCGGAACCGCCCTGGCGGCCGTGCCCACGGCCTCCGCCCGGGTCGGTGCCCCGGGGCCGGACGGCACCACGGCCCGTTCCGGAGGCCGTGCCCGCAGCCTCCGCGCGGGTGGGCGGCTGGTCGTGCCGTGGTGAAGAGGGCTTCGGCAACGGGCCACCGGGGACGTGTCCCGTCCGGAACCGCCCTGGCCGCCGCGCCCCCCCGGGGCGGCGTTCCGGGGGCGGACCCCGCCGCGGCGGCGTTCCGGGGGCGGAGCCCCCATCGCCCCCGAGGGGCGGTGGACCCCGATCGTCGCGGTGGTGCGACCCGGCCGTGGGACCGGCCCGGAGCACCGGCCGCGACCCGGGGCGCCGTTCGCCTGACCGGGCGGCGCCCCCGCGGCGGGGGCGGCCTGGAAACCGCTCCCGCCGCCTCTGATCAGCGGTTCGGCGGGGAACGACGAGCCGGATGGGAGTATCAGGAGAACCAATAGTCCGGGGGGAAATGGTACTCGGTTCCCTGTGTCGAGGGTTACACCCTGTTTTTGGGTGTATACGCGTTTTGTATCCTGCGTAACACCAGCCCCAGCGACAACTTTATACGGGAGCGAATCCGCATGCTCGACACGGACATACGTCTGGAATGGTTCGTATCCTTCCTGGCCGTGATCGACACCGGGAGTTTCGTCGCCGCAGCCGAGTCCACCCGGCGGTCCCAGCCCCGGGTGAGCCAGCACGTGGCGGCGCTGGAA
This sequence comes from Nocardiopsis sp. NPDC006139, assembly GCF_040614155.1. Lineage (NCBI taxonomy): Bacteria > Bacillati > Actinomycetota > Actinomycetes > Streptosporangiales > Nocardiopsidaceae > Nocardiopsis > Nocardiopsis sp. NPDC006139. The sequence goes on along the minus strand of NZ_JBEXTT010000012.1, from coordinate 207,621 downwards.
CGGGAGATCGGGCAACCCCTCTTCGACCGCAAGAAGCGCCCGGTCCGGCTCACCGAGGCGGGCGCGGCCCTGGCCGTGCAGGCCCGCAACGTCCTCCACGCCCTGGAGGAGGCGGAGTCGGCGATGGCGCCCTGGCGCGGCGGCGCCCTGGGCATCGTCTCGCTGGGCTCCTACCCCAGTGTCAGCGCCGCCTTCGTCCCCGACCTGCTGCGCGACCTGGCCGACCGCGAGCCCGACATCAGGGTGATCCTGTCCGAGCGCGCCACCCTGGAGCTGGACGAGGCCCTCATCGCCGGCGACGTCGACCTCTACCTGCGGCCCATGCTCCCCCGGCCCGCCTCGGAGTCCGTCAACTGCCTGCCCCTGTGGCGCGAGCCCCTGGTGGTCGTGCACGCCGAGGGCCACCCGCTGGACCTGGTCCCCGACCCCGTCCCGCTGGACGAGGTGGCCGCGCACCCCATCGTCTCGATCGGCCGCCTGGACGCCCCGGAGACCTCCGAGTTCGAGACCTACCAGGTGTTCCGCGACCACGGGCTGGCCATAGAGCCGGTCCAGGCCACCAACCAGCCCCAGACGCTGGTGTCCCTGGTCGCCCGGGGGATCGGCGTCGGCGTCACCAACTGGCTGGCGGCCCACACAGCCGACACCACCGGGGTCCGGGTGCGGTCGCTGGCCGGGGCGCCCGAGCGCGGCGTGGCCGTGTGCTGGGACTCCACCCGGCCCCTCACCCCCGCCGCGCGGATCGTCCTGAAGGAGATCTCGGAGAGGAAAGTTCCCGAGGGGACCATTCGTATCCCGAATAAAGCGGGTGTCCGGCGAGAGGTCCCCAGGCCCCGCTGAGCCCCTCTCTGCAGGTCCGCGCCGTCAGTATTCGGCTTCCTGATATCCCCATAAGGGAATTGCTCTTAACGGTCCCCCCGATATCTCGGTACGGTCGTGGGCGACGGCGCGAGGAGGATTCGCCAGGTCACCACCCTGACCCGCCCCCCGCACCTAAACCCACCCCGTCCCTTCCCCGACCCCCTGCGTTCCGGCCCTGTCGCGTTCCCCGAGCCGGGCGACCTCCCCGGTCCCCCGCCCGTTCGCGGACGCGTCGTCCCCGTGCGCCCGCGCGAGGGTGTTCGGTCGAGCGAACCGGAAGTTGTCCCATGCCCCGACCCCTTCTTGCCCCCCTCGCCCTCGCGAGCACGCTCGTCCTACTGGCCACGGCCTGCTCCGGAGGATCCACCGTCGACGACGCGGTGGAGGGCGCGGCCGAGCCCGTCAGCGGCTCGCTGAACGCCGGCTACGTCTCGGCCATCGACCAGATCGGCCTCCCCGTCGGCACCGAACTCGGCCTGTTCGAGGAGCAGGGCCTCGACGTCACCCTCGCCGACCCGTTCCCCACCGGTGTGGACGCCATCAACGCCCTGTCCGCGGGAGAGGTCGACATCATCCAGGTCGGCGTCCCCGCCCTGGCCGCCGCCCAGGAGGGCGTGGAGCTGGCCCTGGTCGGCAACTACACCGGCTCCGCGGTCCAGCGCAGCGTGGACGAGACGGCCGCGATGGTCGCCGTCGAGGACTCCGGCATCGACCCCGAGGACCTGAGCACCCTCGAGGGCGCCACGATCGCCACCACCTTCGGTTCCATCAACCACCTGTACCTGCTGGGCCTCCTCAAGGACCTGCGGATCGACGTGGAGGACGTGGAACTGGTCAACACCGCCCCGCCGGACATGCCGGTCGCCCTGGAGACCGGCGGCGCGGACGCCGCGGTCATCTGGGACCCCTGGCCGATCACCATCCAGGACCAGGTCGAGGGCACCTACGAGGTGGTCCGCGGCGGCGGCTACATCCCCTTCATCGGGTACATCGTCACCACCCCGCAGTACCTGGAGGAGAACCCGGAGCTGGTCGAGGCCTTCCTCACCGGCCGCGCCGCCGCCGACCAGTGGATCCGCGAGAACCCCGAGGACGCCGCCGACTCCGCCTCCCGGTGGCTGACCGGCACCGACCCCGAGGTCGCCCTGGCCGCCATGGAGTACAACGTCGAGCAGCTCGACGCCCGCTTCTCCTCCTGCAACTACCTGGCGATGGACACCGTCGCCCTCCTGCTGGAGGAGCAGGAGGCCCTGGAGTACGACTTCGACATCAACGAGCTGTTCGTCCCGGGCCCGATCCTGTCGGTGGAGGAGAAGAACCCGGAGCTCTTCTCCGACCTGGCCGAGGTGCCCACCGACGCCCGCATCGAGGCCGACTACACGTTCATCCGCGAGGTAGCACAGAACTCGTGCGCGGTATGAGTGAAACCCCCGTCCGGGGCACCGCCCCGGCGGCGCCCCGTCCCGGTGCGGCCGTTCCACGCCGCGGCCGCACCGGGTCGTGGGCCGCGGACCTCGCCTGGTTCGTGGTCCCGCTGGCGGTCCTGGTGGCCCTGTGGGCGGCGGCCGTCGCCGCCACCGGGGTCCCCACACGGGTCTTCCCCCAGGTCACCGATGTGGCCCGGGCCCTGTGGGACATGGCCGTCAGCGGCGAGCTGGCCCGGCACCTGGGCGCCAGCCTCTACCGGGTCATGGTGGGCTCGGTGATCGCCGTCGCCACCGCCCTGCCCTTCGGGATCGCCCTGGGTGCAAGCCGCGCCCTGTCGGCGTTCTTCTCGCCGCTGCTGCGGTTCTCGGTGGCGCTGGCGGGCATCGCCTGGATCCCCATCGCCACCCTGTGGCTGGGCTACGGCGACGGCGCGGTGATCTTCATCGTCTGGAACGCGATGTTCTTCGCGCTCGCCTACAACACCATGCTGGGCGTGCGCCGCATCCCGACCTCGCTGCTGCGCTCGGCCCGCTCCCTGGGGGCGGGTCCGTGGCGGCTCTTCTGGGAGGTGCTGCTGCCCGGGGCGATGCCCAGCGTCATCTCGGGCCTGCGCATCGGCCTGGGCTACGGCTGGCGCGGCCTGGTCGCGGCGGAGATCATCGCGACCCACGCCGGCCTGGGCTACACGCTCTTCCTGGCCCAGACCTCGTTCTCGACCGACGTCATCATCGCCGCGATGGTGATCATCGGCGTCCTGTGGCTCTGCACGGACCGGCTGCTGCTCGCCCCGCTCGAACGGCGCACGGTCCGGCGCTGGGGCATGACCTCCGGGGAGGGGTGATGGCGGTGCGCTCCGCCGAACGCACGCGGCCGCCGGGTCCCGGCCGGCCCGCCCGCGCCCCGGCCCCGCCGATGCGGCGGCTGTGGCTGCGGCTGACCCGCAGCCCGGTCTTCCGCACGCTGGGGCCCTTCGTCCCCGTGGTCGCCCTGTGGTGGCTGATCGCGGAGCTGGAGGTGTTCCCGCCCGCGTTCTTCGTCGGCCCCGACAGGGTGGTCGCCGAGTTCGCCGAGCTGCTCCGCAAGGGCGTGCTGCCCGGCTACCTGTCCGACTCGCTGGAGCGCCTGGCCTACGGCGCCGGGTTCGGCCTGCTCATCGGCATCCCCATGGGGTTCCTGACGGCGCTGTCCCTGCGGGTGCGCAAGGCGCTGTGGCCGGTCCTGCTGTTCTTCCAGGCGATCGCGGACATCGCCTGGCTGCCGATCGTCATCGTCTGGTTCGGGTTCAGCCTGACCTCGGTCACGTTCGTCATCGTCTACACGGTCGTGTTCCCGCTCATGCTCGCCGTGGTCTCCGGGGTCGAGCAGGTGCCCCGGGAGCTGGTGCTGGCGGCCCGTTCGCTGGGCGCCGGACGCCTGCGGGTGTTCTGGGAGGTGACCGTGCCGGGCGCGCTGCCGTCCATCGCCACCGGGGTGCGCACCGGGCTGGGCTACGGGTGGCGGGCGCTGGTGGCCGCCGAGATCATCGTCGGCACCAGCGGAATCGGGTTCATGATGTTCGACGCCCGCCGGGTGGGCGACGTGAGCCAGGTCTTCCTCGGCATGGTCGTGCTGGGGATCCTCTGGTACATGCTCGACGCCCTCATCCTGGCGCCGTTCGAGAAGGCCACCGTGGAACGGTGGGGATTGGTGCGCGGCATGGAGGACGACGGATGACCGCCCTGGTGATCGACCACCTGGAGAAGACCTACACCGACGCCTACACCGGGGACGAGGTCGTGGCCATCGGCGACGTCTCCTTCACGGTGTCCGAGGGCGAGTTCGTGTCCGTCCTGGGCCCCAGCGGCTGCGGCAAGACCACCGTCCTGAACACGGTCGCCGGGTTCGTCCGGCCCACCTCGGGAACGGTGTCCGTGGCCGGGAACCCGGTCACCGGCCCGGGCCCCGACCGGGGCGTCGTCTTCCAGAACCACGCCCTGTTCCCGTGGAAGACCGTGCTCGGCAACGTGGTCTTCGGCCTGCGCATGAAGGGCATGTCCCGGCGCGAGCGCGAGGAGCGCGGCCGCGAGCACCTGGCCCTGGTCGGCCTCGAGGGCTTCGAGCGCCGCTACCCGCACGAGCTGTCCGGCGGCATGCGCCAGCGCCTCGGGGTCGCCCGGGTGCTGGCCACCGAGCCCGCCGTGATGCTCATGGACGAGCCGTTCGCCAGCATCGACGCCCAGACCCGGCGACGCCTCCAGGAGGACCTCACCCGGATCTTCGAGTCCCGCCGCCCCACGGTGTTCTTCGTGACCCACGACATCGACGAGGCGGTGTTCCTCTCCGACCGGATCGTCGTCCTGTCGGGGCGGCCCAGCACGGTCCGGGAGATCGTCGACGTCGACCTGCCCCGGCCCCGGACCTGGGACGCGGCCGTGGACGACCCGGGGTTCCGCGCCACCGTCGCCCACGTCAACGGCCTGCTGGCCGAGGGCGAGGCGGCCGATGTGGAGTAGAGCGGCGGCCTCGCCCACCCTGCGCCGGATCGCCGCCCTCGTCCTGGCGGTCCTGCTCTACCAGGGCTGGCTCACCTTCCAGGCGGTCGGCAAGGCCGAGCCCGGTCTGGGCGACAGCCCCGACGAGCGCGGCCGCTTCCCGGTGGACGTGGTCCTGGGCTTCCCGCCCGAGCGGTACCACATCCTGCGGCTGCAGGACCACGGCCGGATCGCCGGGACCGACGGCACCACCGTCCACCTGCGCGGGGTGTCCCCCGCCGGGGTGGACGCCCTGGCCCGCGAGTACTGGATCGACGCGCTCGCCATTCCCGAGGAGGAGCGTTGACCCCCGACGCACCCCACCACCCCCGAGAGGAGCCCATGGCCGAGAACCCCTCCCCGGCCGTCGTCGTGGTCGGCGGGACCAGCGGCATCGGGGCGGCCGTCGCCGCCCGGTTCGCCGCCCGCGGCCACCGGGTCGCGGCCTGCGGTCTGCGCGCCGCCGACGCGCCGGCCGACCTGCGCGAGAACGCCGAGGTCACCGAGCTCGACGTCACCGCGCCCGATGCGATCGAGGAGTACCTGGCGGCCTTCGCCGAGGTCTCGGTGCTGGTCAACGCGGTCGGCGTGATCCGCCGCCGCGAGGAGTTCGACCCGGCCGTGTTCGCCAGGGTCATCGAGGTCAACCTCGTCTCGGTCATGCGGGCCTGCACCGCCGCCCGGCCCGCCCTGGCCGCGGCGGGCGGCAGCGTCGTCAACGTCGCCTCGATGCTGAGCTTCTTCGGCGGCCCCCTGGTGCCCGGCTACACCGCCAGCAAGGGCGGCGTCGCCCAGCTCACCCGCTCCCTGGCCGTGGCCTGGGCGGCCGACGGCATCCGGGTCAACGCCGTCGCGCCGGGCTGGATCAGCACCGACCTGACCGGCGGCATCCGCACCGACCCCGCCGCCGAGGCCCGGATCCTGGACCGCACGCCCATGGGCCGCTGGGGAACACCCGCCGAGGTCGCGGGCGCGGTGGAGTTCCTGTGCGGGCCCGACGCCGGGTTCATCACCGGCATCGTCCTGCCCGTCGACGGCGGCTACCTGGCCGCCTGACCCCCTCCCGAGAAAGGCGCAGCCGTGCCCGACAACTCTCCCGTCATCTCCCAGTCCGTCGGCATCCCCGACGAGATCGCGGTCGCCGCGGTCCCGGAGGACCCGCGCGTGTGGGTGCCGCAGGCGCCCAACGTGTGGTTCCGGCCGCTGATGCTCAACACCGTCACCGGGCAGTGGTGCAACCTGCTCAAGGTCACCGCCTCGGGGATCGTCTCCCGCCACCGCCACCCCGGCGCCGTGTTCGGGTACGTCATCGAGGGCCGCTGGCACTACTACGAGCACGACTGGGTGGCCGAGGCCGGGCACTTCGTCTACGAGCCGCCCGGCGAGATCCACACCCTGGCGGTCCCGGAGGACTGCGACCACATGGTCACCTTCTTCAACATCACCGGCGCGATGGTCTACGTCGACGAGAACGGTGCCCAGACCGGGTACGAGGACGTCTTCACCAAGATCGAGATGGCCCGCGCCCACTACGCCTCGGTGGGGCTGGACGGCTATCTGGAGCCGTTCATCCGTTGAGCCGGGGGCCGGTCCGGGGGCGGGTGGGATCCCCCCGGGCCGAGGACCGGTTCCGGGGTGGTGGGATCCCCCGGAGCCGGTCATCTGCGCATGCCCGGGGTGAGCGCGTACACCGCTGCGCACGCGGCCGCGCACGCCAGCCCGCCCACGGCCATCGCGGCCCCCGCGCCCAGCAGCGGGGCGACCAGCCCGGCGCGGAAGTTCCCCAGGTCGGGGCCGGCCACACCGACCGCCTGCTCCAGGGCGCTCACCCGGCCGCGGACGCTCTCGGGGACGGAGGCCTGCACGAGGGTGCCACGGCTCACCACCGACCAGGTGTCGGCGGCGCCCGCCACCGCCAGTGAGGCCAGCAGCACCGCCAGGTGTCCGCTGAGCCCGGCGCAGGCCAGGGCCAGACCCCACACGCACGCGCTCACGGCCATCGCCGTGCCGGGGCGGCCGTACCGGGTGACGGCCCCGCTGAACGCCAGCCCCGCCACCCCGCCCACCGCGACGGCGCTGCCGAACAGGCCCAGGGTGGCCGGGTCGCCGCCGAACCTCTCCTGGTTGATCGCGGGGAACAGCGCCACCGGCATCGCCAGCACGGTGGCGGCCAGGTCCGTCAACAGGGCTCCGCGCACCGGCGGTGTCCGCACCGCGTACCGCAGCCCCTCGGCCATCGCCCCGAACCCCCGCGAGCGGCCCGCGGGAGGGACCGACAGCCCGCGCAGCCCGTACAGGGAGGCCGCGCTGCCCGCGATGTTGACCAGGAAGCACACTTCGCCCCCCGCCGCCGAGGCGAGCAGCCCGGCCAGGGCGGGTCCCGCGAGCATCCCCAGCTGGAGGGCCAGGCCGTTCAGGGCGATCGCGGGGGCGATGAGCCGGTCGCCGACCAGGGCGGGGACCATGGCCTGGCGCGCGGAGCGGCCCACTGCCAGGAGGACGGCGTTCAACCCCATCATCGCCAGGACCGCCGCCGCGGACCCCAGGTACGCGGCCGTCGCCAGGGCCACCGCCGCCGCGCACTGCGCGACGAGCGCGGCCCGGGCCAGCCGGGCGCGGTCGACGGTGTCGATGAACGCCATCCCGACGGGCACGGCCACGAACCACGCCACCGCGCCCACCAGGCCCAGCGCGCCCACCATCACCGTCGAGCGGGTCAGCTCCCACAGTGTGAAGGTCGCGGCGAACATCGTGAACTGGAGGGTCAGCGACGCGAGGGACGACCCGATCCAGAACCGGCGGAAGGGCGGTGCCTCCCGCAGCGGCGTCACGTCCAGCAGGAACCTCATCGCGGCGCCGAGGTGAGGCCGGGGGAGGCCAGGGGGGAGGGCATGCGCTCATCGTAGGAGCCCGCGCCGCCCCCCGGAAGGCGCTGCTAGCCTTTCCCGGCCGCCGGCGCCCGGTCGGCGGATCATCCTCCCACCTGATAGGAAATCGCCCGTGCGCAAACTCGTCTACTACGTCGCGGTCACCCTGGACGGGTTCGTCGCCGGCCCCGACGGCGCCGACCCGAGCGGTCCCGGCGGGTTCTGGCCCATCCCCGAGGACTACGTGCGCCACATCGCCGCCGAGTACCCCGAGACCCTCCCCGGCCCGGCCCGCGCGGCGCTGGGCGTGACCGCGGAGGGGACCCTCTTCGACACCGTCGTCGAGGGGCGGCGCTCCTACCAGGTGGGCCTGGACGCCGGTGTGTCCGACGCCTATCCGCACCTGCGCCACCTGGTGTTCTCCCGGACCCTGGGGCAGAGCCCCGACCCCGCCGTCGAGGTGGTCGCCACCGATCCGGTCGCCCGTGTGCGCGAGCTCAAGGCCGAGCCGGGCAGGGACGTCTGGCTGATCGGGGGCGGGGAGCTGGCCGGGGTCCTGTACCCCGAGATCGACCGCCTGGTGGTCAAGCTGGGGCCGCTCACGACGGGGGCCGGGATCCCCCTGTTCGGCCGGGGCGCCGCCTTCGACCCGCGCGTGTGGAACCTGGTGGACCACACCGTCCTGGACAGCGGCGCGCTGTTCCTCACCTACGACCGGGTCTGACGCGCGACGGTCCCCGCCCCCGGGCCCCGGGCGGATCCGGATTCCTCATTTCTCTTTATCCAGAGTGTTGACGAAGTCGTGTGACGTGGGCAACGTGGAGCACGTCGGCCAGGGACGTGACCGAGGAGGTCCACCGTGCACGATGACCGCAAGCTGACCGAGGCGCGCCTGGAGAGGGTCCTGCGCGAACGCGTATGGCCCGCCGTCCACGGCCCGCACGTCCCCCTGGAGGTCTCCCGCTGGGACGCCCCCGGGGAGCCCGTCCCCGCCCACGAGGGCATCAACGCCCCCCACACCCCCGCGGCCGCGGGCGACGCCTGGGGCCCCGCCTGGGGCACCACCTGGTTCCGCTTCCGGGGCCGCGTACCGCAGGAGTGGGCGGGCCGCACCGTCGAGGCCGTCATCGACCTCGGGTTCGACTCGGCCATGCCCGGCTTCCAGGCCGAGGGCCTGGTCCACCGCCCCGACGGGACGGTGGTCAAGGGCCTCAACCCCCGCAACGCCTGGGTCCGCCTCCCCGCCGCCGAGACCGAGGTCGACCTCCACGTGGAGGCCGCCGCCAACCCCGTCATCATGGGGAACCCGCCCTTCCAGCCCACCGACCTGGGCACCGCCCCCGCCGGACCCGACGGCCCGCCCCTGTACCGGCTGGCCCGCGCCGACCTGGCCGTCTTCCAGGAGCAGGTGTGGGACCTGGCCATGGACCTCGACGTCGTCGGCGGCGTCATGCGCGAACTCGACCCCGGCGACCCCCGCCGCTGGGAGCTGCTGCGGGCCGCCGAACGCGCCCTCGACCTGCTCGACCTCCAGGACGTCCCCGGCACCGCCGGGCGCGCCCGCGAGGCCCTGGCGGGGGTGCTGTCCTCCCCGGCCGCGCCCGCCGCCCACCGGCTCTCCGCGGTGGGCCACGCCCACATCGACTCCGCCTGGCTGTGGCCGCTGCGCGAGACCCGGCGCAAGGTCGTCCGCACCGCCGCCAACGTCGTGGACCTCCTGGACGGGCACCCCGAGCTGGTCTTCGCCATGTCGCAGGCCCAGCAGTGGGCGTGGCTCCAGGAGCACCGCCCCGACGTGTTCGCGCGGGCGGCACAGGCGGCGCAGGAGGGCCGGTTCGTGCCGGTGGGCGGCATGTGGGTGGAGTCCGACACCAACATGCCGGGCTCGGAGGCCCTGGCCCGCCAGTTCGTGTACGGCAAGCGGTTCTTCCGCGACGAGCTGGGCATCGACACCCGGGAGGTGTGGCTGCCCGACTCCTTCGGCTACTCCGCGGCGCTGCCCCAGCTCATCCGCCTGTCGGGTTCGCGCTGGTTCCTCACCCAGAAGATCTCCTGGAGCCAGACCAACACCTTCCCGCACCACACGTTCCGCTGGGAGGGCCTGGACGGCACCCGGGTCTTCACCCACTTCCCGCCGGTGGACACCTACAACTCCGAGCTGACCGGCCACGAGCTCGCCCACGCCGCCCGCAACTTCCGGGAGAAGGGCCGCGCCACCCTCTCCCTGGTCCCGTTCGGGCACGGCGACGGCGGCGGCGGCCCCACCCGCGAGATGCTGGGGCGGGCCGCCCGGCTGGCCGACCTGGAGGGCTCCGCGCGGGTGGAGATCCGGCGCCCGGACGCGTTCTTCGCCGAGGCGGAGGCCGAGTACCCGGACGCCCCGGTGTGGTGGGGCGAGCTGTACCTGGAGTTCCACCGCGGCACCTACACCAGCCAGGCCCGGACCAAACAGGGCAACCGCCGCTGCGAGCACCTGCTGCGCGAGGCCGAGCTGTGGTGGACCACCGCGGCGGTGCGCCGCGGCGCCGACTACCCGCACGAGGCGCTGGACCGGATCTGGCGCACCGTGCTGCTCAACCAGTTCCACGACATCCTGCCGGGCAGCTCCATCGCCTGGGTGCACCGGGAGGCCGCCGAGACCTACGCGGAGGCCGAGGCCGAACTCGGCGAACTCATCGACCGGGCCCAGCGCCTGCTGGTCGGCCCGGGCGACGACGTGATCGAGTTCAACGCCGCCCCGCACGACCGCGACGGCGTCCCGGCGCTGGGCGCCGGGCCCCGGGTCGCCCCCGCGGGACGGACCGCCGTCACGGCCTCCGACGACGGGTACCTGCTGGACAACGGCCTGCTCGCCGTCCGGGTGGACGCCCGCGGCCTGGTCACCTCCGTGGTGGACGCGCGGACCGGCCGGGAGGCGCTGGCGGGACCGGCCAACCTGCTCCAGCTCCACCAGGACCTGCCCAACCAGTGGGACGCCTGGGACGTGGACTCCTTCTACCGCAACACCGTCACCGACCTCACCGGCGTGGACGGCATCGAGCCCGTCGACGCGGGCCTGCGGGTCTCCCGCTCCTTCGGCGCCTCCTCGGTCGTGCAGACCCTCACCCTGGCCCCCGGCTCCCGGAGGCTGGACGTGGACACGGTCGTGGACTGGCACGAGAGGGAGAAGTTCCTCAAGGCCGCCTTCCCGCTCGACGTGCGCGCCGAGTCCTCCGCCTCGGAGATCCAGTTCGGGCACGTGCGCCGGCCCACCCACACCAACACGTCCTGGGACGCCGCCCGGTTCGAGATCTGCGCCCACCGCTGGGTGCACGTGGCGGAGCCGGGCCACGGGGCGGCGCTGGTCAACGACTCCACCTACGGCCACGACGTCACCCGCGACGTGCGCGGGGACGGCGGCACCACCACGACGGTCCGGCTGTCGCTGCTGCGCGCGCCCCGCTTCCCCGACCCCGACACCGACCAGGGCGAGCACCGGTTCCGGTACGCCCTGGTGCCGGGGGCGACGGTGGCGGACGCGGTCCGCGAGGGGTACCGGCTGAACCTCCCGCCGCGCGAGGTCGGCGGCTCCGGCACGGTGGAGCCGCTGGTGCGGGTGGAGGGCGGGGGCGTGGCCGTGGAGTCGGTCAAGCCCGCCGACGACCGCTCCGGCGACGTGGTGGTCCGCCTGTACGAGTCCCTGGGCGCCCGCACGCGCGCGGACGTGCGCTTCGGCTTCCCCGTGTCGCGGGTGCGCGCGGTGAACCTGCTGGAGGAGGAGTACGAGGGCGCCCCGGAGCTGGAGCCGGGGGAGGGGGGAGTGGCGTTCCCGCTGCGCCCCTTCCAGATCGTCACCCTGCGGCTCACCCGCTGAGCCCTCCGCACGCGCGCGGGGCGCCCCGGGGAACCGCCGGGGCGCCCCGCCCGTGCTGGCTCAGCCCTTCATTGCGCCGCCCAGGGCGAACCGGCCGCCCATGGCCCGGGACACCGCGACGTACAGCGCCACCACCGGCAGCGTGTACAGCAGCGAGTACGCCGCCAGCTCGCCGTAGCGCACCGACCCGTACTGCCCGAAGAACGTGAACACCCGCACCGCCGCGGGCATCTTGTCCGGGCTGGTCAGCAGGATGAACGGCACGAAGAAGTTCCCCCACGTGCTCACCAGCGTGAAGATCCCGACCACCGCCAGTCCCGGGGCGAGCAGCGGCGCCACCAGGTAGCGGATGGACTGCCAGGTGGACGCCCCGTCGACCCAGGCGGCCTCCTCCAGGGCGATGGGGATGCCGTCGATGAAGTTCTTGGTCAGCCAGATCCCGAACGGCAGCGTACTGGCGGCCAGGAACAGGGTGGTGGCCGGCAGCGAGTTCAGCAGCCCCGCGTTCACGAACAGCCCGTACACCGGCACCATGATCGCCGTGATCGGCAGGCCGGTGGCGAACAGCACCGTATACAGGAACGGCCGCTTGAACCGCAGCGTGTACCGCGACAGCGGGTACGCCGCCAGCACCGAGCAGAACGCGGTGATGACCGCCGCCCCGCCGCAGGTCAGCACGCTGTTCCAGAGCGGACGGTAGACGATCTCGGGTGTGAGGACGGCCCGGAAGTTGTCCAGCGTGAGCACGCCCGGCAGCCCCGCCCGCAGAGTGGCCTCCCCGTCCACCGACGCGAACAGCATCCACAGCAGCGGCAGCAGGAACAGCAGCGCCAGCACCGCCAGGATCAGGTGCACCAGCACCGCGCCGGCGGCCCTGCCGGGCGACGCGACCGGTGCGACCCGCCGGCGCGGCCGCCCCGGGGTGTCCGGCCTCGGTCTCGGAGCGGTCATGCCTGTTCCTCCCTGCTGAGCATCCGCACGTAGACGACCGAGAAGAGCCCGGCGACCACCAGCAGCGCCAGCGCGATCGCCGTGCCGTACCCCAGGTCGCCCAGGGACAGGGCCTCCCGGTACATCAGCAGCGGCAGGGTCGTGCTGCGCGAGCCGGGACCGCCCGCGGTCATCACGTAGACGAGCGTGAACACCTGCACGGTCTGGAGGGTGATCAGCAGCAGCGTGGTGGCGATCGTGCGCCGCAGCAGCGGCAGGACCACGTACCACAGCACCTGGGGGCCCGACGCCCCGTCCACGCGGGCCGCCTCCTCCAGGTCGCGCGGCACCTCCGACAGCCCGGCCCCGTAGGTCATCATCGAGAAGGCGGTGCCCTTCCAGACGTTGGCCAGGACCACCGCCAGCAGCGGCGCGGTGAACAGCCAGTTCTGCGCACCGATCCCGACGGAGCCGAGCAGCGCGTTGAGGGTGCCCTCGCGTTCGAGGAACGCGTACCACACGAACCCCGCCACCACCTCGGGCACCACCCACGCGCCCACCACCACCGTGCCCACGGCGCCGCGCACGGCCCCGTGCCGGTTGCGCAGCAGCAGCGCCAGCGCCAGGCCCAGCACGGTCTGGCCCAGGATCGAGCCCAGCAGGAACAGGGCGGTGAGCACCGTCGCCGTCCGGAACCCGGGGTCTTGCAGCAGCCGCTCGAAGTTGTCCAGCCCCACGAACCGGGTGTCCGCGGCCTGCGCCCCCGTCAGCGCCTCGTTGGTGAACGAGGCCCACACCGTCCACAGGATGGGGCCGGCGAAGAACGCCAGCAGCAGGAACAGCGCGGGGGCCATCGGGATCACCCAGCGGGCGGCCCCGCCCCGGGCGCGGCCGGAGCGGCGCGCCGGGGGCGGGACCAGGGGCGCCCGGCCGGGGGCCCGGGTCGTCGACACGGTCCCCACGGCTCAGGAACCGCTCGTGACGTTGTCGGGGCCGACGATGCCCTCCACCTCCTGGGCGTAGAGCGCGGCGGCCTCCTCGGGCGTGGCCTCGCCGAGCATCACCGCCTCCATCGCCTCCTGGACCGCGATGGAGACGCGCGGGTACTCGCTGTAGGCCGGGCGGAACCCGGTGATGTCCACCAGCGCCGCGAACTCCTCGGCCATGGGCGCGTTCTCCAGGAACGCGGGGTCCTCGGCGACGTCGGTGCGCACCGGGATCTGGCCGCCCTCGACCGCGAACTTGACCGCGTTCTCCTGGGACAGGGCATAGGTCATGACCTCCCAGGCCAGCTCCGGGTCGGTGGCCCGGCTGCCCATCGACAGCGCCCAGCCCCCGGACATGCTGGTCGCCCCGGCGCCCTGCCCGTTCTGCGTGGGCATGGGGGTGAACGCCATGACGTCCTCCCAGCCGTCCCAGGGCCGGTTGGCCTCGGGGATCCACGACTGGGTGGCCCAGGAGCCCTCCAGGCTGATCGCCAGCTCGCCGGCGGGGAAGCGCTCCTCGTTGTTGACGGTGCCGACGTTGGTGTCCAGGGCGTCCTGCACGTCCAGGCCCAGGCCCTCGTCGAACACGGTCTGCACGAACCCCAGGGAGTCGGTGAACCCCCGGCTGCCGGTGACCCACTTCTGCGACCGGTCGTCGAAGAGGGCGTCCTCGGTGCCCGAGAGCAGCATCTGGAAGCCCTGGAGGGACGCCGCCTCCCCGGCGGGCGTGCCGGAGTAGACGTTGAGCGGGGTGACCTCGTCGCCGAACTCGGCCTTGACCGCGCGGGCGGCGTCCAGCACCTCGTCCCAGGTGGCGGGCTCCCAGGGGGTCTCGACGCCCGCCTGCTCCAGGAGTTCGGTGTTGTACCAGAGCCCGCGGACGTCGGTGCCGAGCATGACGCCGTACCGCTCCCCGGAGAGGGAGGTCACGGCCTGCGCCTCCTGGGTGCTGAACTGTCCCGCGTCCTCCCAGGAGCCGAAGTACTCGTCCAGCGGCATCAGGTATCCGGCGTCGGCGTCCTGGTTGATGGTGAAGGAGTCCTGGTAGATGAGGTCCGGGGCCTCGCTCGCGGAGCCGTTCATGAGGTTGACCTGGGTCTGGTAGTCCTCGGCGGGCGCCTCGACGGCCTGGAGTTCGACGGTGACACCGGGGTTGTCCGCCTCGAACTCCTCCTTCACCTTGCGCATCAGCGAATCCATCGCGATGAAGGTGCCGAACTTCTGGTAGGCGATGCGGACGGTGTTCTCGTCCCTGTCGGCGGCGCCTCCGCCGCAGCCGGTGGCGACGAGCGCCAGCGCGACGGCGGCGGCCGTCGCGGCCGCCGCTCTCGTGGTGTGGGGTCCGGTTCCTTTCATCGTGCGCTCCTGGGGCGATGAGGTGGGGGAACGGTCGACCTTGCCTTGCGGTGCCTTGCTGCGGAGTGATGTATGACACATCATTACTCAAAAGCTTGGATAAAGACAATGGGGTAAGTCGGTGCTTCCAGGGCGGTTACGCTCATGTGGGACCACGAAACCGGAGGGGAGAGGCCCATGGGCACCAACCTGGCCTGGCTCGGCGGGCTCAACCAGAGCCGCGTGCTCGACGCCGTGCGCTCCGCCGACGGGATCAGCCGCGTCGAACTGGCCGCGCAGACCGGGCTGACCGCCCAGACCGTCTCCAACATCGTCCGCCGCCTGCTGGAGGACGGCCTGGTCCGCGAGGACGGCCGGGCCACCTCGCGCGGCGGCAAGCGCGCCACCGTGCTGCGGCTCAACGCCGACGCCTACTACGCCGTCGGTATGCACATCGACCCCGCCTCCACCACCCTCGTCGTCACCGACCTGGCCGGACACGTGGTCGCCCGCACCCGGCGGCGGACCCCCTCCTCCCAGGGGCCCGGCCGGGTCATCGACGCCCTGTGCCGTTCGGTGCGCGCCATCGTCGAGGAGGCGCCCGCGCCCGACCGCATCCTCGGCCTGGGCGTGGCCACCCCCGGGCCCATCGACACCTCCGGCGCCGTCACCCCGCCCCACCTGCCCGGCTGGCGGTCGGTGCCGCTGCGGGAGGTGCTGGAGGAGGGCACCGGGCTCACCACCGTCCTGGACAACGACGCCACCGCCGCCACCATCGGCGAACGCTGGGCGGGTGCCGAGCGGCGCTCGTCCGACATGGCGTTCGTGTACGTGGGCACCGGAGTGGGCGGCGGGTTCGTCCTGGGCGGGCGCGTGTACCGGGGCGGCAGCGGCAACGCCGCCGAGATCGGGCACCTGGTGGTCGACCCCCGCGGTCCCGAGTGCCCCTGCGGGAGCCGCGGCTGCCTGGAGACCTACCTGGCCCCGCACGCCGTCGCCGCCGAGGCCGCCCGCCGCCGGGGCGAGGACGCCGCCGCCTACGAACGCGGGCAGGCGCGCACCGTCGCCGCCTACCGCCGGGTGTGCCGCGAGGCCCGCTCGGGCGACCCGGTCGCGCTGGAGGTCATCGGCGAGGCGGGGCGGCGGCTGGGCGACGCGGGGACGGCGCTGCTCAACATCATCGACGTGCCGCTGCTGGTGCTGGGCGGATGGGGCGTCCCGCACGTCGGCGGCCTCTACCGGGAGGCGCTGTCCGGGGCCATCGCCGAGCGCACCCTGGCCCGGGGCGTGCGCCGGGTGCGGGTGGAGACCTCGGTCATCGGCGAGGACGCGGGCGCCATCGGGGCGGCCTCGCTGGTGCTGCACTCGTCGTACTCGCCGACGGTCGGGGGCGTGTGAGCGCGGGCCCCGGCCGGGCCCGCCGGCCGGGGCCCGCCCGCCGGGAGCGGGCCGCGCTCACCCGGCGAGGTCGGTGTACTTCTCCCCGGCGGCGGCCCTGAGCCCCTCCCTGGCCTCGGCGAGCCGACGGGCGGCGACGGTCCCCGTGTGCGTCATCAGGCCGAAGAGGGGGATGGAAACGCTCCCGTCCTCCCGCTCCTTCCCCGGGAGCCCCTCGGGCATCCGCGCGCCGGGGGCGGGCAGGAATTCGAGTTCCCCATTGCGTTTCAGGCCGACCCGCTCCACCGCGTTCCAGGGGATGGCGTGGGCCGACCCCATCGAGGAGCCGCTCCAGTGGACGACGGTCATCCCGTGGGGGTCCAGGGTCAGCGCCTCGCGCCCGCTCGCCCACCACGACAGCAGCGTGAACGCGACCGCGGACCCGGCGACGGACAGCACGACCCACCTGTTCGTGTAGAACCCCAGCAGGGTGTCCGGGGAGACGAAGAACAGGGAGAGCAGGGAGAGCAGGCCCGCGGGGACGAGCACCAGCAGCCACAGCAGGAGGGTCACTTCGGCGCACGTGACGAGGTGCTCCCACCGCGTGGAGTCGTAGGTCCTGCGCCAGTCCGGGGGGAGGAGGGCGGCGGGGGCGGGCTCCGGCTCCGCAGGGGCGGGCTCGGCGACACCGCCGACGGGCGGGGTGTGGTCGGCCCCGAGCGCCTCCGGGGCCTGTACGGCCCCGTGGTCCGCCGTACCGACGGTGTCGGGAGCCCGGGTGCCGCCGGTCACGGCCGCCTCCGGCTCCCTCTGTTCCGGGACCCGCGCGGCCTCCGCGTCCCGGGCCGGCGTCGGCGTCGGCGCCTCCGGGGAGGCGGAGGCCGCGCGCTCCAGGACCGAGGCGATGGAGGGCCGGGCGGCGGGGTCCTTGGCCAGGCAATCCGCGACCAGGCCGACCAGCTCGTCCGGCACCCCCGACAGGTCCGGCTCCCCGTGCACGATCCGGTACACCAGGGCGGCGATCTCCCCGCCGCGGAAGGGCGACCGCCCGGTGGCCGCGAACACCAGCACGCACCCCAACGCGAACACGTCCGTCGCCGGGCCCGGGACCTCGCCGCGGATCTGCTCCGGGGCCATGAACGCGGGGGTGCCCATGATCCCCGTCGAGGTCATGCCGTCCCCGGAGTCCAGCGCCCGCGCGATGCCGAAGTCGATCAGCCGGGGGCCGTCCCCGCCCATGATCACGTTGCCGGGCTTGAGGTCCCGGTGCACGATCCCCTGTTCGTGCACGGCCGCCAGCCCCTCGGCCAGCCCGGCGGCCAGGGACAGCACCTCGGCGGCGGGCAAGGGGCCGCCGCCGTGCACCGCCTCCGACAGCGACGGCCCGGGAACGTACGCGGTGACCAGCCAGGGCGGGTCGGCGGCGGGGTCGGCGTCCACCACCTGCGCCGTGTAGAAGCCGCCCACCCGGCGGGCCGCCTCCACCTCCCGGGCGAAGCGGCGGCGGAAGCCCTCGTCCCCGGCCAGCTCCGGCCGCACCACCTTCACCGCGACCGTCCGGCCGCCGGGGGATCTGCCCAGGTAGACCCGTCCCATACCGCCGCCGCCCAGGACGCCTTCGAGGCGGTAGCGGCCGACGGTGCGGGGGTCGTCGGGGAGCAGGGGGTCGATCACGGGTCTGTTCCTTCCGGTGCTCTGCCGGTCCTCACAGTGCTTCGGAATCCTCGCAGACGGCGGTGGTTCTGAGAACACGGGGCCTTTTCGGCCGGAACGGAAAAGCGGGTGCGCGGACGGCCGGGCCCGGGTTAGCGTCGCGCCCATGAGCGATGCGAACGGAGCACGGACCGGACCGAAGCCGAACCACTTCGACACCGATGTCGCCGAACACTACGACACCCCCGGCGAGGGCATGTTCGCCCCCGACAAGGTCGACCCGGCGGTCGACCTGCTGGCCGGACTGGCGGGGGAGGGGCGGGCCCTGGAGTTCGCCGTCGGGACCGGGCGCATCGCGCTGCCGCTGGCCGCGCGCGGCGTTCCGGTGCACGGCATCGACCTGTCCCCGGCCATGGTGGAACAGATGCGCGCCAAGCCGGGCGGCGGGGACATCGACGTGGTCATCGGGGACTTCGCCACCACCCGGGTCCCGGGGGAGTTCTCGCTGGTCTACCTGGTCTTCAACACCATCAACAACGTGACCACGCAGGACGAGCAGGTGGAGTGCTTCGTCAACGCGGCCGCGCACCTGGGGCGGGGCGGGCGGTTCGTGGTGGAGGTGGGGGTGCCGGAGCTGCGCAGGCTCCCCAAGGGTCAGAACATGGTGCCGTTCCACGCGGGCGAGGAGGAGTGGGCGTTCGACCTGTACGAGCCCGCGACGCAGCTGTTCAGCTCCAACTACGTGTCGGTCGCGGGCGGCAGGGGGAGCCTGCGGTCCGTCCCGTTCCGGTACGTGTGGCCGGCGGAGCTGGACCTGATGGCGCGGATCGCGGGGATGCGGCTGGTGGAGCGCTGGCAGGACTGGGACCGCACGCCCTTCGGGGACGAGAGCGAGAAGCACGTGTCGGTCTGGGAGAAGGTGCTGGACTGACGCCTCCGGGGGCGGGCGGCGGGACGGCGGCCCCGGACCGGGGCCGGAACCGGCCAGGGGTCGGGGACGTCCGGGTATGGTCCGCGACCCTGTGTCTCCGTTAGGGTGCGGTGCGTGCTCGGGCCGAGGCGCCTCGGTTCCGTACCGGGCACGGACCGGACCCCGCCCCCGTCCGCGGTCGCTGTTCCGGAACAGCCGAACGATGGAGGTCCGATGCCCGACCCCGCCGCCCTCGCCGCGCACGTCATGCCGCCCGTGGTGCACGCCGTACGGACCTACGGTCCGGGGGCTCCGGACGCGGACCCCGCACACCACCCGGGGGTGCGGCTCCTCGCCCTCCTCACCTCCCACCGCCGGTTCGGGCCGGGGATCCGCGGTGCCGTCGCGGAGCTCGCCGCGGCGCCCGCCGACCCGGCCCGCCTGAGCGCGCTGCACGCCCGGATCGCCGAAGCCCTGGCCGGGGACGCCGGGCTGGCGGCCGGGGCCGCTGCCGTGTCGCCGCCGTCCGCCGCCCCGCCGGGGGCGTGGGGGCCGTCGGCCGGGCCCCCGGCGCGGCCCGCCCCGTCGTCGGGGCGTGTGGGGGGAATGGCGATCGGCGCCGCGGTCCTGGGCGGACTCGGGTTCCTGCTGGTGCCGATCCCCTTCGCGATCGTCCTCTCCGCCATCGTCCTGACCCGGGCCCTGCGGCGCCCGGCGGCGGACGCCGCCGACCCCTCCGGCGCCGCGCCCCCGACCGGAGCGGCACCGGGCGGCCCGGGGGCCGGCCCCGTCGGCGGCCCGCCCCCGGCGGGCGAGCTCCCGGGAGCCGCCGCGGCCGGAGGACCGCCTCCCCCGGGGGACGGCCCGGCCGCGGGTGCCGCGGGCGGGCCGGTCGAGGCCGGGGTGTTCCCCGTGCAGGCCCCCGCCTCACCGGCGGGCTCGGCCGCCCCCGAGCCGTCGTCCGCCGCGTCCGGAGCGCCCGGCTCCCCGGCCGGGGCGTCCGACGCCGGAGCGGTCCCCCCGCCCGGCGCGGCCCCGTCGCCGGCCGGATCGCCCGGTGGCGGTACGGCACCGCCCGCCGGCCGGCCCGGCTCCCCCGCCGAGTCCGCGGACGGCCCGGCACACGGCGAGGCCCCCCTCGCGGACTCACCGGGATCCCCGGCGAACGCCCCGTTCGAGGACCGGACCCGGTCCGCCTCCGCCGAGGCCCAGGGCTCCCCGGCACCGGCCGACGCCCCAGCGGAACCGGCGGCGCACACGGCCGGCGCCCCGCCGGCCACGGAGCCGGCCGCCGCGGGCCCGAGCCCTGCGGACGCCTCGCCGGGTGCCGGTGCGCAGCCGCAGGCGGGGCCCGCCTCCCCGCAGTCGCATACGGCGCCCGCCTCCCCGCAGCCGCACGCGGCGCCCGCCGATCCCGGGACGGGAGCGGGCGCCCGGACGGCCGGACCCTCCGGGGCGGAGCCGCCGCCGGGCGGCCCCCTCACCCCCTCCGGCGGCGGGGGCGTCCCGGCGGCCGCGGGGGCGGGCGCCGCGGCCGGGGGGACGGCGGTCGTCCAGATCGTCCTGGCGATCCTCGCCCTCGTCCTCTCCGGGGTGTGGGGGCTGGGGTGGACGGGCGTCGCCGTCGTCGCCGCGAACTACGAGGAGCCCACCTACGCCGCCACCTGCGAGCCGCCGCCCGGGTACGCCAACGCGTGCACGCTGGAGCCGGGGGACTGCTTCATGCTGCCCTCGTTCGAGGAGGAGTTCCCGGAGGTGGAGCTGACCTCCTGCGACGAGTCCCACGACGCCCAGGCGATCGGCGCCTTCACCGCGCCCGCGGGGGACTGGCCGGGCATGGCCGGGTTCGCCTCGGCCAGCGAGACCGAGTGTTCGCCCATCGCCGACCGCAACGTCGACGCCTCCCTGATGTCGCCCTCGGACCAGCTCGGCTTCATCGCCCCCAACCGCGCCTCCTGGGACTTCGGCGTCGACCACGTCACCTGCATCGTCTTCACGGAGGACGCCTCGTGGACCTCGTCCGTCCTGGTCCCGGGAGCGGACCTGTCGATCCCGACGGGGTACTGAGATGCCGGGCAGGCGCGCACGGCGCGAGCGCGAGCGCGGGCGTGCGCGCGAGAGCTCGGAGAGGCACGCGGCGGGGCGGTGGGAGGTGCTCTTCGAGACCTCGGACCAGGCGGAGATGCGGGCCTACCGGGAGCGCGAGCGGGAGGCGCTGCGGCGCTACCGGGAGGACGACCTGAGGATCGACGTCCTGTGCGGGCGGACGCGGCAGGAGACGTGGTACCGCCTGAGCGCCTTCGTGCCGGGGCGGCCGGGGGAGTGAGGCGCCCGCGCCCTCCCCGCGCGCCCGCTGGCCGGCGCGCACGGGGCGGGCCCGCGCCGAGAGGGGCGCGGGCCCGAGCGGGACGGTCATCTCACGGGCGGGTTCAGCCGGGCTCGTCCCCGGGACGGCGGCGACCCAGGATCAGCGCGGCGACTCCGGCGAGCGTGGCCAGGAGGCCGCCCACGGCCGGGACGGCGGCCGAGGCGCCGGTCTTCGGGAGTTCGGGCTGTCCGGGCGCCTCCGGGCCCGGGTGCTCCGGCACCCCCGGCCCCCCGGGTTCACACGGTTCCCCCGGCTTTCCGGGCTCCCCGGGCTCACCCGGTTCGCACGGCTCCGTGGGCTCCCCGGGTTCACACGGTTCCGTGGGTTCACCCGGTTCGCACGGCTCGCCGGGCTCGCACGGTTCTCCGGGCTTCCCGGGCTCCCCGGGTTCACACGGCTCTCCCGGCTCACCGGGTTCTCCCGGTTCTCCTGGTTCGCACGGCTCTCCCGGCTTCCCGGGTTCTCCGGGTTCGCACGGTTCTCCAGGTTCTCCCGGCTCACCGGGTTCCCCCGGTTCTCCTGGTTCGCACGGCTCTCCCGGCTTCCCGGGTTCTCCGGGTTCGCACGGTTCTCCAGGTTCTCCCGGCTCACCGGGTTCCCCCGGT
>NZ_JBEXTT010000012.1:0-185840 GCF_040614155.1 Nocardiopsis sp. NPDC006139 | reverse complement strand
GTTCTCCTGGTTCGCACGGCTCTCCCGGCTTTCCCGGTTCCCCGTGTTCACACGGCTCGCCCGGCTCTCCGGGTTCTCCCGGTTCCCCGGGCTCTCCGGGTTCGCACGGCTCTCCTGGTTTCCCGGGCTCTCCGGGTTCACAGGGCTCACCGGGTTCCCCAGGTTCACCTGGCTCCCCGGGCTCTCCGGGTTCCCCGGGCTCACCGGGTTCGCCCGGCTCACCCGGCTCTCCGGGTTCGCCCGGCTCACCGGGGCCCGGCTCACCGGGGCCCGGGTAGCCGGGCTCCGGGTATCCACCGCGCTCCGCGGACTTGTACACCTGCTCCACAGCGATCTCCGGCAGGAGGACCTGTGGCTGATCGCTCAGCGCGCGCTCCACCGCCTGTTCGATGTCCACCGCTGTGCCGGCCTCCGGCTCGGCGAGAACGGGAGACGTGCTCCACAGGAACGGGGCGACGAACACCGCGCCGGTGAAGGCGGCGGCCATCCGTACGAGGCTGCGGGCACTGATGGACTGGGCGGCCTTCGGGGCCGACTTCGGGCAATGGTCCATGTCCGAATCGTCGATAATTCATCGCTTAAAGTCACTGATAGCCACTCTCAGTAACGGCAAAGCGATCACAAAACCCGCGCAAACAGGTGGATCGTTCTGCTGTGTCGGGCCTCCGCCCGCTTATCGACCGCCTACGCGTCGAAGATCGACGTCCTCCTTGTGGAGCCGTCGAGCACGCCGCCGTATCGGATGTCGACCCCCGGGGTGTCCGGGGGGCGGTCCCGTCGGCCCGCGGCTAGCGTTCATCCTTCTCTCATTGCAAGGGTTCGGGATGGCGGTGTTGCGTTAGATTTAGAGCCATTGCAACGATTTCAGAGAATCTACCTGCGATAACAAGAGTTGCTCGCAACATTGATATTGCCCAATCCATGAATGCAACGTAGCGTTTCCATCAACAGAAACACACCGACAAGGAGTGGACAATGCAGAGCTTCGACACCCCCGCCCCCGTCTCCGTCATCCTCGACATCCCCGCCGGCCGCATCGGCCTCATCGCCGCCGACCGCCCCGACACCACGGTCGACGTCCTGCCCGCCGACCCCGCCAAGGGCCGCGACGTGAAGGCCGCCGAGCAGATCACGGTCTCCTTCGCCGACGGTGTCCTGCGCATCCAGGCCCCCGAGGCCCGGAACCGGATCTTCGGCGACTCCGGGTCGGTCGAGGTGACCGTCCACCTGCCCGCCGGCTCGCGCGTCGAGGCCAGGGCGGCCGCCGCCGGGTTCCGCGGTGCCGGCCGGCTCGGCGAGGTCTCCTACGAGGCCGCCCAGGGGCCGGTCGAGATCGAGGAGGCCGCCGGCGCCGACATCGCCATCCAGGACGGCGGCATCACCGTCGGCCGCCTCACCGGCCCCGCCCGGCTCGGCACCGCCAAGGGCGACATCCGCGTCGACGAGGCGGTGCGCGGCGAGCTCGTGCTGAGCACCCAGGACGGTGACATCTCGGTCGCCGCGGCCGCCGGGGTCTCCGCCTCCCTGGACGCCGGCACCTCCTACGGCCGCATCGACAACGCCCTCAAGAACGACGGCACCCCCGGCCTCGACATCCGCGCCACCACCACCCGCGGCGACATCGCCGCCCGCAGCCTCTAGGGCGTGTTCGGTGGATGCTTTCGAGCGTTTCGGCGCTTGCGCCGAATGCCGGGAGCGGCCGCGAGGCGATCTCTCGCAAGACGACCGGCGCAGGTCAGCCCGGGGTCGGCTGTCCAAGCGCAGGCGGCGCGGCGAGAGGAGGCCTCGCGGCCGCGACCCGGAATGATCCGCCGAACACGCCCTAGCCCGACCGCCCCCCCCGACCCGCCCCCCGGCACCGAAGGAGCACACCATGACCGACACCCCGACCGTCCACGCCGAACCCGCCCCGCCGACCACCCCCGACCCTGCCGGGCCGGACCGCCCGGAACTCCGTAAGGCCGTCGAAGAGGTCGTCGCCCGCGGCTTCGCCGGATTCCAGCTGCGGGTGCACGACGAGCAGGGAGCCTGGACCGGCAGCGCCGGAGTGCGCGAGCTGGGCGGGACCGAGGAGCCGCCGACCGACGGCCACTTCTGGATCGGCAGCACCACCAAGACCTTCGTCGCGACCCTGGTCCTGCTCCTGGTGGCCGACGGCCTGATCGGGCTGGACGACCCGGTGGCGGACCGACTGCCCGCGTTCGGCCTGGACGGGCGGATCACGGTGCGCATGCTGCTCCAGCACACCAGCGGGCTGTACAACTACACCGGCGAACTCGAGCCCGACGGGACGATGGTCCTGGGCATCGACGCGGTCGGTGAGGTGTGGGCGCGCAACCGGTTCCGCTCCTACCGGCCCGAGGAGCTCGTCCGGTTCTCCCTGGAGCGCCCGGCGCGGTTCGAGCCGGGGGCGGACTGGAGCTACTCCAACACCAACTACACGCTGGCCGTGCTGTTGATCGAGGAGGTCACCGGCCGCACGTACGCCGAGGAGATGCGGCGGCGGATCCTGGACCCGCTCGGGCTGTCGGGCACCGCGGTTCCCGGCGACTCGCCGGACCTGCCCGCGCCCCACGCCCACGGCTACCTCTCCTACGAGGCCGACGGCGAGCGGACGACGGTCGACGTCACCCGACAGAACCTCTCGCTGCTGGTCGGCGCCGGCGACATGTACTCCACCACCCGGGACCTGCACCTCTTCTTCTCCGCGCTGCTGGGCGGCGGGATCCTGCCGGAGCCGCTGCTGGAGCAGATGCGCGACCCGCACCCGAAGATCGGCTACGGGCTGGGACTGTTCGTGCAGGACCTGGGGCCGGACCGCGGCACGGTCCTCCACCACAACGGCAGCCCGCCCGGGGGCTACGGGGCGCTGATGGTCGCCTCTCCTGACGGGAGCACGACCCTGACCGCCTCGCTGACCATGGGCGACGCCGACATCGACCCGGCACAGGTGTTCCCCGGCGTGCTGGACCTGCTCTTCACGGCGGTGTTCCCCGCCGGACGGGCCGGATAGCCGTCCGGGACGCGCCGGATCCGCCGGGTCCGGCGCGTCCCGGACGTGCGCGGACGCCGGCCGGGCGGCCGCGCCCGTCGCGTGAGGGGCCGTGGGGCTCCGGGAGGCGATCCCGGGGCCCTCCCTCACACGCGGGACCCGGCCTCCGCGGCCGCGGGGCGCGTCCGTCCACAGGCCGATTCCCGCCGCCGACGAAGGTCAGCCCCCGCCCCGTCCCGCCCCGACGGAAGTCGGCGCCGTCACTCGTGGAAGGGCTCGCCGGTCACCACGTGGTCCGCGTGGCTGAGGGCCTCCAGGACCAGTCTGCGCAGGTGGCCGTCGGCCAGGCTGTAGATCACGTTCCGCGAGCGCCTGCGCGACTCCACCAGTCCCGCCAGGCGCAGCTTGGCCAGGTGCTGTGACACCGCCGTCCGCGAGGCCCCGCAGGCCTCGGTGAGGCGGCCGACGTCGGCCTCCTGCTCCGCCAGCAGCCACAGCAGGTGCAGGCGGGTCGGGTCGGAGAGCAGGGCGAACACCCCCGCCGCCACGGCGAGCCGCTCGGGTTCGGGTGGGGCCGGGTGGGACAGGCTGGGCGCCCGCCGTTCGTCGCTGGTCCGCATGTGCGCAGTCTAGGCGGGCGAACGTTCCATCAACATGTGCGTACTTGCGCACATGTATGATTCGGGGAAACCGCCCCGTCCCCGATCCCCTCGGAGGTGCCCCGTGTGGCGTGCTCTCGTGGACTTCCCCGCCTACCGGCGCATGTTCGCCGCGCAGGTGGTCGCCCTCGCCGGAACGGGCCTGGCCACCGTGGCCCTCGGACTGCTCGCCTTCGCCCTCGCCGGTGACCGCGCCGCCGCGGTCGTCGCCACCGCCCTGACCATCAAGATGGTCGCCTACGTCGGCGCGGGCCCCCTGCTCACCGCCGCCCTCGTGCGGGTCCCCCGGCGCGCGGTCCTGGTGGGCGCCGACGCGGTGCGGGCGCTCGCCGTCGCCGCGCTGCCCTGGGTCGACCAGGTGTGGCACGTGTACGTCCTGATCGCCGTCCTCCAGTGCGCCTCCGCCGTCTTCACCCCCGCCTTCCAGGCCGTCATCCCCGAGCTGGTCGACGACCGCGGCTACACAGGCGCCCTCGCCCTCTCCCGCCTGGCCTACGACCTGGAGGCCCTCGCCTCGCCCCTGCTCGCCGCCGCGCTGCTCGCCCTCGTCCCGTTCCACGGCCTCTTCGCGCTGACCGCCGTCTCCTTCGCCGCCTCCGCCGCCCTGGTGCTCACCACCGCGCTGCCGCGGGACACCGGCGACCCCCGCCGGGCCGCCGCCTCCTGGCGGGTCTTCGCCACCGACCCCCGGCTGCGCGCCGTCGTCCTCCTCGACCTCGCCGCCGCCGTGGTCACCGCGCTGGTCCTGGTCGACACCGTGGTCCTGGTCCGCGCGCACCTGGGCGGCACCGACGCGGGGGTGGCGGTGGCGCTGGCTTTCTTCGGCGCGGGCTCCATGGCGGTCGCCTTCGCCCTGGGCCGCCTGGTGGACCGGTTCGGGACCCGGGCGCTCATGGTCGCCGGCCCCGCCGTGCTGGCCGCCGGGTCCGCCTTCCTGGCGGCCGGCTGGGCGCTCGCCCCCGGCTTCGCCGTGCTCGCGGCGGGCTGGACGGTCCTGGGCCTGGGGTGCTCGCTGATCGCCGCCCCCTCCGGGCGGGTGCTGCGGGACGCCGCCCCGGAGGGCGGCCTGGCCGGGGTGCTGGCCGCGCGGTTCGCGCTCTCCCACGCGTGCTTCCTGGTCACCTACCCCCTCGCCGGATGGGCCGGCGGCCTGGACCCCGCGGCGGTGTTCGCCGGGGCGGGCGCCGCGGTCGCGGTGTGCGGCGCGGCCGCGGTGCTGCTGTGGCGTCCGCGGACCGCGAACCCCTAGGGGGCACCCCCGCTCGTCCCGGATTTCGGTCGTGGCCGTTTGAAAACAGGTCACAAATGACCCGAAAAAATGTAGGTTCGTGCAACAAGCCCGCGGCGGTTCACGACACCAGGAGGCCCCCGTGTCCACCCGGAACCCGACCGTCCCCCTCTCCGGGGGCCGGGGAGCCCCCGACCACCCGGGGGACGGCGTCCGAACAGGAGATACGGGGCCCGCGGACGGGTAGGGTCCCCTTGCCGGGCCCGTATCCCGTCCGCCGCACCGGCGTCCACCACACCAGGAGGTAATGCGTGCCCACCCGGAACAGGACCGTTCTCGTCGTCGGCGCAGGCGTGGCCGGTTCCGCCTTCGCCCACTGGGCCGCCCGGCACGGCTTCGCCCCCACCGTCGTGGACCGGGAACCCCGGCTCTCCTCCCGGCTGTCCCGCCTGGAGATCGGCTTCGGCGGCATCGGCGTCCTCGAACGCATGGGCCTGCTCGACCGCCTCGCCGACGAGGTCGGCCCCCCGCCCGCCGTCGAGTTCCGCTTCGGCGAGGACGGCGACCCCGTCCGCTGCCCCGCGCCCCCGGCCGAACACTCCCTGGTGGTCCGCCGCGATCCCCTGCTGCGCGAACTGCGGGACCTGACCGGCTCCGACGCCGAGTTCCTGTTCGGGGACTCCGTCACCGCCCTGCGGGAGACGCCCGACGGCGTCGACGTGGAGTTCGAGAACGGCCCGCCCCGCCGGTTCGACCTGGTCGTCGGCGCGGACGGCCTGCACTCGACCGTGCGCGACCTCGCCTTCGAGGGGACGGCCGCCGACCACATCCACGACCTCGGCGTCACCGTCGCGGTGTTCACCGTCCCCGACTTCACGGGCCAGCACGCCCTGTCCACCGTCCTGGTCAAGCCCGGCCGCGGCGCCATGCTCACCGACATCCCCGGGGAGGACGCCCTGGAGGCCGTCCTGCTCCGCCGCAGGCCGTACGGCGAGCGCGACGCCGGGCGGGAGACCCCCGAGGACCTGGCCCGGGCCTTCGCCGGCGACGGCGGGGAGATCCCGCGCATCCTCGACGAGATGTCCCGCGCCGACGTGCAGATCGCCCCGACCCGGCAGGTCCGGCTGGACACCTGGAGCCGCGGCCGGGTGGTGCTGCTCGGCAACGCCGCCTTCTGCGCCGACCCCATGTCCGGCATGGACACGGTGCTGGCCCTCAAGGGCGCCATGTCGCTGGCCGGCGAGCTCGCCCGGGTCGCCGGCGACCACCGGGCGGGCTTCTTCGCCTACGAGGCCGCCATGCGCCCGCACGTGGAGCACGCCCAGCGGATGGGCGAGGACACCGTCGACGGGGCGGCGCCCTCCGGCGGGTCGAGCGGCCTGCGGGTGATGCGCACGGCCCTGCGCGCGGAGCTGCTGGCGAGCAAGGTGATCTCGCTCTTCACCGGCGGGAACGGCATCGCCGAGACGGGCCCGGAGTTCCCCTTCGAGCGCTACCTGCCCGCGGGGGAGCGCGGCACCGTCTGACGCCTCAGCCCGCGGCCGGGGTGCCCCAGCCGGACCCGATGGCCTCGGGGACCAGCTCCAGCTGGCGCATGAAGCAGCCCAGCAGGCCGGAGAGGCCGGCGGCCCCCGCCCTCTCCCACTCCTCGTGCCCGTTGGAGAGCGCCGCGAAGAAGACCGCCGACACCAGCTCGGGCCGGGGGTCGCCGGGCTCGGCGCCGGTGCGCAGCGCGATCGCCTCCGCGAGCCGGGACTGGCGGCGCCGGCAGTAGGTCATGCCGGTGCGCACCAGCTCGGGGCTCTCCGCGATGATCTCGGCCGCACCGCCCTTGAAGTGGTGCATCGCCGTCCGGCTCAGCGTCTCCCAGTGGTCGCGCATGGCGTTGCGCAGCGCCTCGAAGGGCGCCTCGTCGGCGGGGCGGGCCAGCAGGTGCTCGATGAGGACGTCGTCGACGCTCTCCATCGCCTCCAGGACCACGTCCTCCTTGGTGGGGAAGTACCGGAAGAACGTGCGCTGGGAGACGCCCGCCCTGGCGGCGATCTCCTCGGTGGTGGTGTTCCCGTAGCCCTGTTCGTGGAACAGGCGCAGCCCCGTCTCGATGAGCGCTCTGCGCGTGCGCGCCTTCTTGGCCTCGCGCAGCCCCGGGCGGCAGTCCCCGGTGACCTCCCCGACGGCGTCGGGGCTCGTCGTGCTCATGGACGCGCCTCCTGTCCCCATGGTGTCGCCACGGTTTCCCCCCGGTGTCCCCCCGGAGGCCCTTCCCTGGAGGATACCTCTGCGCCCATGTGGTGTCAGTCACTGTAAAAAGTCAGTGGCTGACAAGTGTCAGTGGCTGTCATAATCTCGGAGCACAGTGGACCGGGGCATCCGGAAGACCGTTCAGGGGGATCACATGACCGCGCAGACCACACCGCCCGCGACCGCCGCGCCGCCCGGCCGGCCGGCGTCCGCCTGGACGCGCAGCCCCTGGGCGACGCTGGTCGCCATCGCGTTCGGCGTGATGATGGTGGCGCTGGACGGCACGATCGTGGCGGTCGCCAACCCCGCCATCGGCGCCTCGCTGGGCGCCTCCCTGGCCGAACTCCAATGGGTCACCCACGGCTACCTCTTGGGCCTGGCCGTCTTCCTCATCACCGCGGGCAAGCTCGCCGACAGGTTCGGCCACCGCCGCGTCTACCTGGTGGGCGTGGTCGGGTTCGTCGCCTCGTCGGTGGCGATCGCGCTGTCCTCCGGCGTCATCATGCTGGTGGCCTTCCGCATCGCACAAGGCGTTTTCGGCGCGCTGCTGCTGCCCTCGGCCATGGGCCTGCTGCGCTCGGTGTTCCCGCCCAGCAGGCTCGGCCGGGCCTTCGGCGTGTTCGGCAGCCTCATCGGCGCCTCCACCGCCGCCGGGCCGATCGTCGGCGGCCTGCTGGTGGGCTCGTTCGGCTGGGAGGCGGTCTTCTACATCAACGTCCCGGTCGGCGCGGTCGCGCTGGGCCTGGGCCTGTGGCTGCTCGCCGCCAACCGCCCCACCGACGCCGGCGGCCGCCTGGACCTCCCCGGCATCGTCCTGGTCAGCGTCGCCGTGTTCGCCCTGGTGTGGGCGCTGGTCGAGGCGCCGGTGGTGGGCTGGACGCACCCGGTGACCCTGGTCTCGCTCGGTGCCGCCCTGCTCCTGGGCCTGGCCTTCGTGCTGTGGGAGCGCCGCCCCGAACAGCCGCTGCTGCCGCTGTCCCTGTTCGCCGACCGGTCGGTGTCCATCGGCGTCGTGCTCACCGTCGTGATGGCCGTGAGCCTCATGGGCTCGCTGTTCTTCGTGACCTTCTACCTCCAGGGCGTGCGCGGTCTGACCCCCGCGCAGACCGGGATGCAGCTCATCGCGATGACCGCCACCATGGCCGTCACCTCGCCGCTGGCGGGACGCCTGCTGGACCGGGTCGGCGCGAAGCCGCCCACCACGGCGGGCCTGCTGTCCGGGTCGGTCGGCATGTTCCTGCTCTCGGGCATGGACGCCGACACCGGCGTCCTGTACACCTCCGCCGCCTTCCTGCTGCTGGGCGCGGGCCTGAGCCTGGTCATGACCGGTGCGACCGCCGCGATCATCGGCAACGCGCCCGTGCGGCTGGCCGGGGTGGCCTCGGCGCTCCAGCAGGCCGCCATGCAGCTGGGCGGCTCGCTGGGCACGGCCGTCCTGGGCGCGGTCATGTCCGGGACGATCCTGGCCACCCTGCCCGGGCACCTCGCGGCGGCCGGGCAGGACGTCCCCTCGGCGGCCGGGCTCGCCGCCGTGCAGAGCACCGTCGCCCAGGGCGGGGCGGTGGTCCCCGAGGGGGCCGCCGCGGAGGTCGCCGAGGCGGTCACCCGCGCCAGCAACCTGGCCTTCCTGGACGGGCTCCAGCTGGCCTTCCTCATCGCGTCCGGACTGCTCATGGCCGGTGCGATCCTGTCGCTGTTCATGCGCGCCGGGCGGATGGAGGACGACCAGGAGGCCCCCGTCGTCCACGTGTGAGCGCGCCGGGCGGGGGACCCCTGCGGGAAGGAGGAGGGGCGGGGCCGCACGGCCCCGCCCCCCTTCCCGGGCCTGATCAGGTGGTGTAGTCCGCGTTGATGCGGATGTACCCCTCCGTCAGGTCGCAGCCGTAGGCGGTGAACCCGCCCCCGGCGATCCCCAGGTCCACCGAGATCACCACCTCGTCGCCCTTCATGTGCTCGGCCGCCCGCGCCAGCACCTCGTCGGTCGACTCCGCGGGGTAGGTCTCCACGTCGCCGAAGAGGATGCGGGTGTTCTCCGGCAGGATGTCGGTCTCGTCCGAGCACTTGCCGACGGCCATCGCCACCCGGCCCCAGTTGGGGTCGGCGCCGTGCACGGCCGTCTTGACCAGGGGCGAGTTGACGACCGCCTTGGCGACCCGCTTGGCCTGCGCGTCGTCGCGGGCCCCGGTCACCCGCACCTCCAACAGCTTGCTCGCCCCCTCGCCGTCGGAGGCGATCATCCGGACCAGCCGCAGGGCCACCTCGAACAGCGCCGCCTCGAAGTCGGCGAGGTCCACCGGCCCCGCCAGGCCGTTGGCGAACAGCGCCGCGGAGTCGCTGGTGGAGGTGTCGCTGTCGATGCTCAGGGCGTTGAAGGTGCGGTCCACCACCCGGCGGAACACCTCGTCCAGCACCGGCCGCTCGATCTCGGCGTCGGTGAAGAACCACGCCAGCATCGTCGCCATGTCCGGCTCGATCATGCCCACGCCCTTGGCGATCCCGGTCAGGGTCGCGTTCCCCACCCGCGCCGAGGCGATCTTGGGGTGGGTGTCGGTGGTCATCATCGCCGCCGCCGCCCGGTCCAGGTCGGCGGGCGGGAACTCCTCGGGCAGCCCGTCCAGGTGGGCGCGGACCTTCTCCATCGGGTACGGGCGGCCGATCACGCCGGTGGACGCCACCAGGATCTCGTCGGCCGGCACCCCGGCCGCCGCCGCCACCCGCTCCTGGAGCTCGCGCGCGTTCTCCTCGCCCACGCCCCCGGTGGCCACGTTGGCGTTGCGGGCGATCACCGTGACGCCCCGCGCCCGCCCGTCGGCCGCCGCGCGACGGCTGAGCACCACGCTGGGCCCCGCGAACCGGGACCGCGTGAAAACGGCCGACACGTGCGCGGGCACCTCGGACACCACCGCGAAGAAGTCGTCGTTGGGGTCCTTGATCCCGATGTTCCCGGCGACACCGCGGAAACCGGCGGGAACGGGGGTCTTGCTGCTCAATCGTCCTCCTCGGGGTCGTGGGCGCCAGACTACTCCG
The DNA here is from genome assembly GCF_040614155.1 of Nocardiopsis sp. NPDC006139. NCBI lineage: Bacteria > Bacillati > Actinomycetota > Actinomycetes > Streptosporangiales > Nocardiopsidaceae > Nocardiopsis > Nocardiopsis sp. NPDC006139. The sequence goes on along the minus strand of NZ_JBEXTT010000012.1, from coordinate 175,693 downwards.
CCCGGGAGCAAGGCCCTGATTACGGCCCTGACCTGCGAGGGTTTCGTCCTGTGCGGAGTCCGGAACGGTGTGACAACGAGCAGATAACGGGGTATCCGCGGGAGTGAGTGGAGAACATCGGGGGGAGGCGTGTGGTGCGTGACGGAGACTGGCTCACCGAGACGGGGGCGCGGATACGCGGTGTCCTGAAGGTGATGGTGGACGCGGGCTGGCTGCCCGGCGGCGCCGCCGTCATCGGCACCGGGGGCATGTGGGAGTTCGTCGCGGTCGGCCGGATCGACGAGGACAACGACACCGCCCCCGACGTCGCCTACGACGTCGCGAGCCTGACGAAGGTGATGGCGACGTGGCCGCTGGTCGGCCAGGCGGTCGTCGAGGGAATGCTGGATCTGGACGCCCCGATGTCCGAATACCTCCTCGCGGACGGGCTGCCAGGAGCGGCCGTCACCACCCGGCAGATCCTCACCCACACCAGCCGCCTCAACCAGGTGACCTGGCTGGAGAGGTACGTGGGCACCGACCAGGACCTGGCCGAGGCGATCCTGGCCGATCCGCTGGAGGAGCCCGGGTACCGGTACATCGACCGGGGGTTCATCCTGCTCGGCCTGGTGCTGGAGCGGCTGTACGGGACGGGGCTGGACCGGCTGGCCGCGGACCTGTGGGACGAGCTGGGCATGCGGTCCACGGCGTTCGGACCGCTGGCGCGCTCGCCCGGGGTGGCGCCCACCGAGCGCCGGCTGCCCGGCGCCGCCCCCGCCTGGGGTGTGGTGCACGACGAGGCGGCGGCGCTGATGGGCGGGGTGGCCGGTCACGCGGGCGCGTTCACGACCGCCATCGACCTGGGCGCTTTCGCCCGGGAGCTGCTGCGCATCCACGAGGGCGGGGACGGGCCGGTGCCCTCGCCGTTCGTGCGGGAGAGCTGGCGGCCCCACGTGGACGCCGGGCAGCGGCTGTGGCGCGGGCTGGGGTGGCTGGTGACCCCGGAGGGGGTGGTCTACCACAACGGGTTCACCGGGACGAGCCTGTTCATGCACCCCGAGACCAGCAGGTACGTGGGGGTGCTGACCAACGCGGTCTACTACGGCCGCGCCCGCACGGGCCTGGCGGACCTGCGCTCGGCGGCCCGGTCGGCGGTGTCGCCGCAGGCGCACGACTCTACCCCGTAGGCCGGGGCGGCCGTCCGGTGCGCGGTGCGGCCCCGCTTCAGGGCCGGGCCAGGGCCCGGGCGAGCGACCCGAGGAACTCCGCCAGTCCGGCCGGGCCCGGCACCACCAGGTCGGCGGCCTCGACGACCCTGGCGGCCTCGCTGGAGGCCGCGCAGACGGTCAGCCCGGGGAGCCCGTCCGCGCGCAGCCGCGCCACGGCGTCGAAGGCGGGCAGGTCGCCCAGGTCGTCGCCCGCGTACAGGACGGAGCCGGCGGCACGCTCGGCCACCAGCGCGGACAGGGCCGCGCCCTTGTCCACGCCCGCGGGGCGCAGCTCGATGACCATGCGGCCGGGCTCCACCCGGAGCCCGGCCCGCTCCGCCAGTGCGGACAGGTGCGGGGCGAGCAGCGCCAGCGCGGCGTCCGGTTCGGCGGTGCGGCGGGTGTGCACCGCCAGCGAGCGGCCCTTGTCCTCGATCCAGGTGCCCTCGGGCGCGTGGAGGGAGTCGATCAGGCCGGGCAGTTCGGCGCGGACCAGGGCCACCCCCGGCGGCGGGTCGGCGGCCAGTACGCGGCCGTCCGCCCAGCGTTCGGCGCCGTAGTGGCCCAGCACGATGATGCCCGGGACGCGGTCCAGCCCGCCCAGGCCGACGGCGGTGGCGGCCGGGCGCCCGGTGACGACCGCGACCGTGCCCAGCCGCCCGGCCAGCTCCGCGAGCAGTTCCACGATCCCCGGCTGGGGGGCGGAGGTGCGCGGGTCGTCGACGATGGGGGCCAGGGTCCCGTCGAAGTCGAAGGCGACCAGGGCCTTGGCGGGGTCGGTCAGCAGGGCGTCGAGCGCGGTGCGCCCCTCGGCCGTGCTCGGTTCGGGCGGCTGCATGGCGGACCTTTCCGGACGGGCGGCGCCTCCAACCTACCCGGGGAGGACAGGGGGAGTCCGAGGACGTCGCGGAACCGGCGTCCGATGTCCGTGCCGTGTTCGGCCGCCGTTCACCGGTGCCGGTGCACGATGGGGATTCGTGTGGGATGAGAGAGGCGGGTGCGCACCTGAGGGTGCGCACCCGCCTTGTTGTCTGGTTTCGGACCTGCGGTCGCGTCCGTGGTTCTTCGGGCAGAGAGCGACCGAAAAGGGGCCTCAGAGTCGGATGCCCAGCCGCCGCGCGTTGCGTTGGCGCTGGCGGTCGGCGCGCACCCGGCGCAGCCGCTTGACCGTCATGGGGTCGAAGGCCAGCGCCTCGGGGCGGTCGACCAGCCCGTTCAGCAACTGGTAGTACCGCGTGGCGGAGAACCCGAACTCGTCGCGGATCGCCTGCTCCTTGGAGCCCTCGAACTTCCACCACTGGCGCTCGAAGGCCAGGATGCGCTGATCGCGTTCGGCCAGTGCCGACTGACCGTCTTCGGTCCGACCGATATTCGGCATGGGACACCCCCTGGGCGGGAAATTGGTTTGTCCGGATCGGCCCGACTCATGCTAGCGACTCGACATGCCGGATGCGGAGCGGAAAACCCAGGACTGGCAGCGGGGATACAGTTACCTTTCCTACCCCCGCGGCCACTTGTCCACGCCGGAAACCTGTGCTCATGACAGAATTACGGTGGTACAGGGGAGCAACATTAGGGAGCCTGTCGTGCTCGGGGGCATCAGCCGTCACAGGGAACACACCGGGATCGTCGCCATCGCCGCGACCGTCGTCCTCGGTCTGGCCGCCGCCCCCGCGGCGGCCGACGGGGTCCCCGATTTCCGCCCCGAACAATGGGGACTCCAGTCGATCAACGCCCAGGAATTGTGGCCGGAAACACAGGGCCAGGGCATCACCGTGGCCCTGCCCGGGGCCTCCGTCCACGCCGACCACCCGGACCTGGTCGACAACCTGACCGTCGACGAGGAGTTCGGCGGCAACGACGGCGACGCCGATACGGGCACCGCCGCGGCCGCTTTGGTGGCGGGCCACGGGCACGGGATGGACGCCGACGGCGGCGTGCTGGGCGTGGCCCCCGACGCCGGGCTGCTGGTCCTCCCCACCGGGGACCGGCTGGCCGGCGCGGTGCGCCACGCGGTCGACGCCGGGGCGCAGGTCGTCCTGCTGCCCGAGATCCCCGACGGGACCGACCTCACCGGGGCCACCCGCGACGCCGTCGCCGCCGGGGTCCTGGTGGTCGGCCCGGCCGACAACCCGGCCGACCCCAACGTGCTGGCCGTCGGCGGGATGGACGAGAACGCCGAGCTGATCCCCGGATCGCCCGACGCCGGGGCGATCGAGCTGGTCGCACCCGGCGCCGACCTGGAGACGGCCGGGCCCGACATGGGGCAGGTCCAGGTCACCGGCACCGAGTACGCGGCGGCGATGGCCGCCGGGGCCGCCGCGCTGCTGCGCTCGGCCCACCCGCAGCTGCGCCCCGAGCAGATCCGCGAGGCACTGGTGGAGGGCGGTCAGCAGGGGCCGGACGGGCTGCCGAGCCTGCACCTGACCGGCGCCGAGGCGCTGGCCTCCGGGACCGCCCAGGACGTCCCGCTCTTCGACGAGGAGCTGGCCGACCGGGCCGACGAGGGCCCCGCGGTGCCGGTGTGGGTGTGGTTCGCGCTGGTCGGCCTGGTCCTGGTGCTGGGTGTGGCGCTGGTCGTGGTGTGGGTGCGCCGCTCCTCCGCCGACCCCTACGGGGTCAAGGCCGAACGCGCCCTGGAGGAGGCGGAGATCGCCGAGCAGCGCGCCGCCGAGGCGCCGCCCGCCTCCCGCCGGAAGAAGGGCGGCCGCCGCCGCAAGGGCTGACCGCGCCCGGGCGCCGGGCGGCGGGAACCGTCCGGCACCGGGCGGGCGCGGCCGCGCCGGGGGAGCGGTGGCGGGCGGGGCCGCGACGGGCTATACAGGGGGCCGGATTCCCGCGACCCCTGGAGGGACCGTGCCACGCATGTCCGACGGCAGTGCCGGTGACGCCGACTACGCCGTGATCTCCCGCTCCTACACCGACCACCGGGTTCCCGAACCCCGGATCGCGCGGATCGTGCACGAGGCCCTGGGCGGCGCCCGGACCGTTCTCAACGTCGGCGCCGGGGCGGGCTCCTACGAGCCCGCCGACCGCGAGGTGACCCCCGTGGAGCCCTCGGCGTCGATGCGCGCGGCGCGGCCGGCCCACCTGCCCGCGGCGGTGGACGCGGTCGCCGAGGACCTGCCGTTCGCCGACGGCGCGTTCGACGCCGCGATGACGACCTTCAGCGTCCACCAGTGGGGCGACCTCCCCGCCGGCCTGGCCGAGCTGCGGCGGGTGACCGCCGGACCGGTCGCGGTCCTCACCTGCGACCCCGGCCTGGTGCGCGACTTCTGGCTGTACGAGTACGCGCCCGAGGTCCTGGACACCGAGGCCCGCCGCTACCCGTCCCCGAAGTCCCTGGCGGAAGGGCTGGGCGGGAACGTGCGGACCATTCCCGTGCCCATTCCCCTGGACTGCTCCGACGGATTCAACGAGGCGTACTACGGCCGCCCGGAGCGGCTGCTGGACGAGGGGGCGCGGCTGTCCTGCTCGGCCTGGAGTTTCGTGGGGGAGGAGGTCGAGCGGCGTTTCGTCGAACACCTGTCCCGCGACCTCGCCGACGACACCTGGGACCGGCGGCACGGGCGGCTGCGCGCACTGCCCGAGCTGGTCGGATCCCTGGTCCTGGTGGTCTCTTCGCCGGAGTGAGGGGTTTCGGAAGGAAAGATACGCGCAAAAGGGAGAATCCGAAGAAAAAGGAGCACGAATTCTCTCCATGCGTATCTGCGGTGTTGCTCTCCGTGGTGATTCGTCCCTTGGTGGTGTTACGAATACACGTGCATATGTAAGCGACGCCGGATGCTCTTGACGCGGGCGGGTCAACGGAGAAATCTTTGTGGAATGTCTCCCCTCGAAGCATCACCGTTGCCCTCCCGCGGGGAAACGCGGATCGATCCGGCCCCCCAGCACCGCAACCTCATCAACGGTCGGGTCCACATCCTGGACTACGACCCCAAGTGGCCCTACCTGTTCGAGCGCGAGGCCGACCGGGTGCGCGGCATCCTCGGCGACCGCGTCCTGCTCTTCGAGCACGTGGGCTCCACCGCGGTCCCCGGCCTGCCCGCCAAGGCCTGCGTCGACCTGCTGCTGGTCGTCGCGGACTCCGCGGACGAGGACTCCTACCTCCCCGACCTCGCCAGGGCGGGGTACACACTGGTCATCCGCGAACCCGACTGGTACGAGCACCGCGTGTTCAAGGGCCCCGACGTCAACCTCAACCTGCACGTCTTCAGCGAGGGCTGCGAGGAGATCGAGCGGATGCGCCGGTTCCGCGACCACCTCATCGCGAACCCCGGGGCCCGCGAACGCTACGTCAGGGTCAAGCGGGAGCTGGCCGAACGCACCTGGGAGAGGATCCAGGACTACGCCGACGCCAAGAGCGCGGTGGTGCGCGAGATCCTCGCGGAGGCCGGGGCGCCGCTGCCCGAGGACTGACCGGGGCCGCTCAGCCGCGGGCCCGGGCCAGGCCCACCAGCACCTTCGCGGACAGGGCCGCCCACACCAGGCAGTACAGGCCGAAGACGGTACCGCCGGACCCCTCGGCCAGGTCCCGGTAGACCATGCCGACCGCTCCCGCCAGCGCCATGAGCGCCACCGCCCCCAGCGGCGGCAGGGACAGCCACCGGGGTACCCGACGGGCGACGGGCAGGGCCGCCAGGAGGAAGAGCAGGGCCACGGCCAGCCCGACCCCGGCGTTGGCCCACTGGGCGGCGGCCACCCCGCCGGGGCCGAACCCGGCGTAGGAGTCGGCCGGGACCGCGGGGCCGCCGGTCACCCCCAGCCGGCCGGCCAGGGCGTACTGGACCTTGGAAGCGACGTAGAGCAGGGACCACAGCGCCGCGGCCACCGCCCAACGGGCGGTGTGGTGCGGTGGCCGGGCGGTGGAGGGGTGCGGGGTCCGGATGTCCATGGGCCCAGCATCGCGCACGGCGCGGCCGCGCCCCTCCCCCGTGCGGGGGAGCCGGCTCCCCCGGCGGTGGGGTTCCGCCGGGGGGAGGAGCGGGCCCCGGGCCGGGGCCAGGGATCAGCCCAGGGAGCGCAGCTGGTCCTGGAACCACCGGCGCGGCGGCAGCGCCACCGCCGCCTCCGCCAGGCGCTCCCGCCGGGCCCGGCGCTCGGCCGCGGGCATCGACAGCGCCCGGTGCAGCGCCTCCGCCGTCTCCACGGTGTCGTAGGGGTTGACGGTCAGGGCGTCCCCGCCCAGCTCGTCGGCGGCCCCCGCCTCCCGCGACAGCACCAGCACCGAGTCCCGCTCCGACAGCACCGGGCCCTCCTTGGCGACCAGGTTCATGCCGTCCCGGATGGGGTTCACCAGCAGCACGTCGGCCAGCTGGAACGAGGCCAGCGAACGCGGGTAGTCGTCGTTGACCTCCAGGACCAGCGGCGTCCAGTCGGCCGTCGCGAACTCCTCGTTGATCTCCTTGGCCACCCGCAGCACCGTGTCGGTGTACTCGCGGTACTCGGGCACGTCGCCGCGGCTCGGGTAGGCGAACGCCAGGTGGGTCACCCGCCCGCGCCATTCGGGGTGCGCGTGCAGCAGCTCGCGGTACGCCTCCAGGCCCCGCACGATGTTCTTGGACAGCTCGGTCCGGTCCACCCGGACGATGAGCCTGGTGTCCCCGACCAGCTCCTCCAGGGTCTCCCGGCGGACCGCCACCAGCGGATCGGCGGCGCTCTCGCGCAACCCCTCCTCGTCGGCGCCCAGCGCGTGCACGCCCACCCCGACCACCCGGCCGCCGTACTCCACGGTCCGGTTGCGGAAGTCCACGTCCGCGCGCAGGATCTCCGCGCAGCAGCGCAGGAAGGCATCGGCCCAGCGCGGGCTGAGGAAGCCCAGCCGGTCGGCGCCGAGCATCCCCGACAGCAGCTCCCGGGCGATGTCGTCGGGCAGCATCCGGAAGTACTCCGGCGGGGCCCACGGGGTGTGCGAGAAGTGCGCGATGCGCAGATCGGGACGGCGGGCCCGCAGGATGCGCGGCACCAGCGCCAGGTGGTAGTCCTGCACCGCCACCCGGGCGTTGTCCGCGGCACCCGCCACCAGCGCCTCGGCGAAGGCGTTGTTGTAGGCGGTGTAGTCCTCCCACCGCCGCCGGAACCCCGAGCCGAAGGACGGCTTGTTCGGGGTGTCGTACATCATGTGCTGGAGGAACCACAGCGTCGAGTTCGCGACCCCGGTGTAGGCCCCCTGGAAGGTCTCCTCGGGGATGTCCAGCATGTGCACGCGCATGCCGCCCAGGTCGTGGTCGCGGTCCAGACGGGCCCCCGGGGCCTCGGCCGCGGCCCGCCGGTCCCCCTCGGACAGGGCGGCGCACACCCAGATGCTGTCGATCTCGGTGGCCACCGAGATCATGCCGGAGACCAGGCCGCCGCCGCCGCGGCGGTGTTCCAGGGAGCCGTCCTCGTTGATCGAGAAGGACACCGGTCCTCGGTTGGAGGCGATGAGGATCTGTGCCTTGTCCACGTGGTCTCGTCCTCTCGGGTGCGCGGGATCCGGTCGAGCGCAGGATACGGAAACGGCCCCCGTGGCCGGTGCCGACCCGGTGCGGAAGGGACGGAGGGCGGAGGGCGCACCCTAGGTCTCGCCGGTCGGCGTACGCCCCAAACCCGCCCCAGGTCACGGGCGCACGATGTCACGCGGTGGAAACAGGGCACACGCGCGCGGCCGCCGCCGACCTGTGCCGTCTCACCATGTGAGTCGGTTCGTGTTACCCGGATCACGCCCCGTGGAAAACCGGCCGACACGTCCGTTACAGTGACCTTGCCGGTTCCGGGAGGAGCCGGCGGCCACACCACGACAACTTCATATTGCTCATCCAGAGGGGTGGAGGGACCGGCCCTGCGAAGCCCCGGCAACCATCTCGGCGTACATCGCTCGCGGACACGCGAGGCGGCCGGGACAGGTGCCAACTCCGGCCTGGGGACAAGGTGTCCGCCAGGGAAGATGAGGGGAGACGCCTCGCCATGGCGATTGCCGCCACCGAACCCACCTCCGTCCGCGCCTTCGGCCCCGCCGCCGCGCTGTCCTGTCGCGAATGCGGTGAGCGCTACGACCTCACCCCCCGGTTCGCCTGCGAGTTCTGCTTCGGCCCGCTGGAAGTGGCCTACGACTTCGGCGCCGTCACCCGGGCCGACATCGAGAGCGGCCCCGCCAACATCTGGCGCTACCGGCACCTGCTCCCGGTCCCGGAGAACGTGGCCGAGCTGCCCAACATGAACCCCGGCCTCACCCCCCTGGTCAAGGCCGACCGCCTCGCCGCCGAACTGGGCCTGGCCTCCCTGCACATCAAGGACGACTCCGGCAACCCCACCCACTCCTTCAAGGACCGGGTGGTGGCCATCGCCGTCGAGGCGGCCCGCAACTTCGGCTTCACCACGCTCTCCTGCTCCTCCACCGGCAACCTGGCGGGCGCCGTCGGCGCCGCGGCGGCCCGCGCGGGGTTCCAGTCCTGCGTGTTCATCCCCGCCGGGCTGGAGGAGGCCAAGGTCGTCATGGCCGCGGTCTACGGCGGCCAGGTCGTGGCCATCGACGGCAACTACGACGACGTCAACCGGTTCTGCTCCGAGCTCATCGGGGACCCGGCGGGCGAGGGCTGGGGCTTCGTCAACGTCAACCTGCGCCCCTACTACGGCGAGGGCTCCAAGACGCTGGCCTACGAGATCGCCGAGCAGCTCGGCTGGCGGCTGCCCGAGCAGATCGTCATCCCGATCGCCTCCGGCTCCCAGCTCACCAAGATCGACAAGGGCTTCCAGGAGCTGATCAAGCTGGGGCTGGTCGAGGACCGGCCGTACAAGGTCTTCGGCGCGCAGGCCACCGGCTGCTCCCCGGTGGCGCAGGCGTGGGACAAGGGCCTGGACGTCATCCAGCCGGTCAAGCCCGACACCATCGCCAAGTCGCTGGCCATCGGCAACCCGGCGGACGGCCCCTACGTGCTCGACATCGCCCGCCGCACCGGCGGCTCGGTGGAGCACGTGGGGGACGACGAGGTCGTCGAGGCGATCTCGCTGCTGGCCCGGACCGAGGGGATCTTCGCCGAGACCGCGGGCGGCGTCACCACCGGCGTGCTGCGCAAGCTGGTCCGCGAGGGGCGGCTCGACCCCGGGGCCGAGACCGTCGTCCTCAACACCGGTGACGGGCTCAAGACCCTGAACGCCGTGAGCGCCGGGGTGACGGCCACCATCAAGCCGTCCCTGAAGGCGTTCGCCGAGGCCGGACTGGCCTGACCCCGCTCCCCGGGGCGGCGCCACGCCCCGGGGCCCACTCCCTCCACGACCACCACCACGGAAGAAGGACGCCATGAGCGCCAGCGTTCGCGTGCCCACCATCCTGCGCACCTACACCGACGACGCCGCGGAGGTCACCGCGCAGGGCGGTACCCTCGCCGAGATCCTCGACGACCTGGAGGCCAACCACCCGGGCATCCGGGCGCGCATCCTCGACGAGAACGGGAAGGTGCGGCGCTTCGTGAACGTGTACGTCGGCGACGAGGACGTGCGCTTCGCCCAGGGGCTGCAGACCGAGGTCGCCGAGGGTGCGCAGGTCTCGATCATCCCGGCGGTCGCGGGCGGCTGCTGACGGCCCCCGTACCGCACGACCCCCCGAACCCCGCCGGCCCACGAGGCCGGCGGCTCCCCGGCCCCGCGTCCACCGGACGCGGGGCCGCCCTCGTTCCCGCGCCGCCGCGGCCGCCCCGCCTTCCGCCCCGGGCCCGCCGCGGGGGGCGGTAAAGCCTTTGTCCGGGCGCGGAGCGGCTGAGTACGGTTCCGGTATGGGTATCGAGATCAGGGATTTCCGGGACGGCGACCGCGAAGCGGTGCTGGAGCTGTCGCTGCGGGCCTGGGAGCCGGTGCACGCGTCGCTGCGGCGGGTGCTGGGCGGGCGCATCTACGACCGGATGATCCCGGATTGGCGGGAGAGCCAGCGGACGGAGGTCGGCGGCGCGCTCGACGACGCGGACACCACCGTGCGGGTGGCCGTCCGGGACGGCGCGGTCGCCGGGTTCTACGCCGTGGTGATCCGGCCCAAGGACGACACCGGCGAGGTCACTCTGCTGGCCGTGCACCCCGGCCACCAGCGGGCCGGGGTGGGGGAGGCGCTCACCCGGCACGCGGTGGACTGGATCCGCGGCCAGGGCATGGGCATGGCCGTCGTCGAGACCGGCGGGGACGAGGGGCACGCCCCGGCCCGGCGCACCTACGAGAAGGCGGGCCTGACCGAGCTGCCGGTCTCCCGCTACTTCCAGGCCCTGTGACGGCTGCGGCCGGGCCGGGTGCCGCGCGCCCGACACCCGGCCCCCGGCGGCGGCCGGGGGGCGCGCGGACACGGGCCGTAACCTGGAGTCCCACCGGGGGCGGTCCCCGGGGAGCTCCGGATGAGGCGGCGATGTCGGCGACGCGGTTGTTGGTGCTGGGTGTGGTGCGCATCTCGGGGCGCGCCCACGGGTATCGGGTCGGCCGCGAGCTGATGGACTGGGGCGCCTCGGAGTGGGCCAACGTCAAGTGGGGGTCCATCTACCACGCGCTGCGCAAGCTCACCGCGGAGGGCAGGCTGCGGGAGGTGGAGGCCGAGGGCGACGATGTGGTGGAGCGCGTCTCCTACGAGATCACCGGGGAGGGCGAGGCCGAGTTCCACCGGCTGCTGCGCAAGGCGCTCTCCCACGCCGGCGACGACCACGCGCTGCTGTGCGCCGGGGTCACCCTGATGACGGCGCTGCCGCGGGCCGAGGTGGTCGAACTGCTCCGGAGCCGGATCGCCGACCTGGAGAAGAGCAGCGCCCAGGCGCTGGAGATCGCCCGGCTGAGCACCGAGGAGTGGGACAAGCCCGAGCACGTGCGCCCGCTCTTCACCCTGTGGGAGCTGACCGTGGGGGCGGCCGTCGAGTGGACCCGAAGGCTCATCCGCGAACTGGAGGAGGGGCGCTACACCATGGCCGACGACGGACCGCAGGCCTTCGGCCTGCCGCCCGCGGGGGCCCCGCGCGGGTAGGCGCGCGGAGCGGAGCCGGTGCCCGCACGCCCTCGTATTAAAACTTGAATATGAAGCGGAGGTGGGGCAGACTCTCCATATTCAACTTTGAATAAGGAGTCGCGGATGATCCGTACCCGGGATCTCACCAAGCACTTCCGCGTCGGCAGGGAGACCGTCGAGGCGGTCCGGGGCATCGACATCGACGTCGCCGCAGGCGAACTCGTCGCCCTGCTCGGTCCCAACGGCGCGGGCAAGTCCACCACCCTGCGCATGCTCACCACCCTGCTCGAACCCACCTCCGGCACCGCCGTGGTCGCCGGGCGCGACGTGCGCGCCGAGCCGGCCGAGGTGCGGCGCCGCATCGGGTTCGTCGGCCAGGGCCACGGCGCGGGCGAGGACCAGCGCGCCGGGGAGGAGCTCTACACCCAGGGCCTGCTCTACGGGCTGGACCGGGCGACGGCCGGGGCGCGCACCGCCGAGCTGCTCGACATGCTCGAACTGTCGGGGGCCGCGGACCGGGAGGTCACCAAGCTGTCCGGCGGGCAGCGGCGCCGCCTCGACATCGCGATGGGGCTCATCCACCGGCCGCCGCTGCTGTTCCTCGACGAGCCGTCCACCGGCCTGGACCCGCACAGCCGCGCCAACCTGTGGGACCACATCGCCCGCCTGCGGGCGGAGTTCGGCACCACCATCGTCCTGACCACCCACTACCTCGACGAGGCCGACGAGGCGGCCGAGCGGGTCCTGGTCATCGACCACGGGCGGGTCATCGCCGACGGCACCGCCGACGAGCTCAAGGGCGGGGTCTCCGGCGACCTCGTCACCTTCACCGTCGCCGACGCGGAGGCCGCGGCCGCCGGCGCCGCGATCGCGGAGAAGCTGCCCACCGCCCGGGAGGTCGAGGTCGTCCCCGGGCGCGAGGCCGGGGTGCGGCTGCGGATCGAGCGCGGCGACGCCGTCCTGCCCGAGCTGCTGCGCTCCCTGGACGGCTCCGGGATCGCCCTGACCACCGTGCGGGTGCAGCGCCCCACCCTCGACGACGTCTTCCTGACCCTCACCGGCCGCAGCCTGCGGGAGGAGAACCCGTGACCACCGAGACCACGACAGCCGACACCGCCGCCGACACGTACGGCACCGCCGCCGCGCGGCCCTCGTCCCTGGCCAGGGACACCTGGCTGATGTTCGTCCGCCAGTTCCGCCCGCTGCTACACCGGCCGGCCTTCCTGCTGTTCGGCATGCTCCAGCCGGTCCTGTACCTGGTGCTGTTCGCGCCGCTGCTCACCGGGCTGGCCGGGGCCCAGGGGGAGAACCCCTGGCAGTGGTTCGTGCCGGGGCTGCTGGTCATGCTCGCCCTGTTCACCGCGGGCTTCGCCGGGTTCGGGCTGCTGCCGGAGATCTCCTCGGGGGCGCACGAGCGCCTGATGGCGACCCCGGCCTCCCGGGTGGCCCTGCTGCTGGGGCGGGTGCTGCGCGACGTGGCCGTCATGGCGCTGCAGATGGCGCTCATCGTCGTCCTGGTCGTGCCGTTCGGGTTCCGCGTCCCGGTGGCCGGCTTCGCCGCCGGCCTGCTGCTGCTCATCGTGCTGGGCGTCGGCCTGTCGTCGCTGTCGTACCTGGTCGCCCTCAAGGTCCGGCAGACCTACGTGTTCGCGCCCATCGTGCAGACCGCCGTGATGCCGCTGATGCTGCTGTCGGGCGTGCTGCTGCCGATGGACCTGGCGCCGGACTGGCTGTACGCGCTGTCCCGGGCCAACCCCGTCGCCTACGTGGTGGACGCGGAGCGGGCGCTGTTCGCGGGCGAGTGGAACGCGGCCGTGGGCATCGGCTGGGCGGTGGCCCTGGCGACCACCCTGCTGGTCCTGGGACTGGGGTCGCGGGCGATGCGCCGGATCTCCGCCTGACCCCCGCCCGCGCTCGGCCGGTCTCGTCCGCCGCGAGCGGAAAAACCCGTCACATGGGGGGTTTGCGCAGGTGAACGCGTGTCGAAGAGGTGGTGGAATCGTGACCGCATCGTTTGCACTCTCCCATGCCGAGTGCTAAAAAGGGATCTGGTTAGCACTCGCCCCGGCTGAGTGCTAAACCGGATCGAGGCTGCGAGACCGCGGCCGCCGGCAACAGGGTCGCCGGCGGATCCGCGGTCGTCCGTCGCGGGCGCACGCCTCGTCCCACCGCGTATCAGCCCGGTCACGGGAGGACAAGAACTCAATGGCAGCCAAACTGATCGCGTTCGACGAGGAGGCCCGTCGCGGCCTCGAGCGCGGCATGAACCAGCTTGCGGACGCCGTCAAGGTGACGCTCGGCCCCAAGGGCCGCAACGTCGTCCTGGAGAAGAAGTGGGGCGCCCCCACCATCACCAACGATGGTGTCTCCATCGCCAAGGAGATCGAGCTCGAGGACCCGTGGGAGAAGATCGGGGCCGAGCTGGTCAAGGAGGTCGCCAAGAAGACCGACGACGTCGCGGGTGACGGCACCACCACCGCCACCGTCCTGGCCCAGGCGCTCGTGCGCGAGGGCCTGCGCAACGTCGCCGCCGGCGCCAACCCGATCAGCCTCAAGCGGGGCATCGAGGCCGCCGTCTCCCGCATCAGCGAGGAGCTGGGCAACCTCTCCAAGGAGATCGAGACCAAGGAGCAGATCGCCTCCACCGCCTCCATCTCCGCCGGCGACACCCAGATCGGCGAGACCATCGCCGAGGCGATGGACAAGGTCGGCAAGGAAGGCGTCATCACCGTCGAGGAGGGGCAGACCTTCGGGCTCGAGCTGGAGCTCGCCGAGGGCATGCGCTTCGACAAGGGCTACATCTCGCCCTACTTCGCCACCGACCTGGAGCGCATGGAGACGGTCCTGGAGGACCCGTACATCCTCATCGCGAACCAGAAGATCTCCAACAACAACGAGTTCCTCCCCATCGTGGAGAAGGTGCTCCAGGCCGGCCGTCCGCTGGTCGTCATCGCGGAGGACGTCGAGCAGGGCGCGCTGCAGACCCTGGTCGTCAACAAGATCCGCGGCACCTTCAAGTCCGTCGCCGTCAAGGCCCCGGGCTTCGGTGACCGCCGCAAGGCCCAGCTCGGCGACATCGCCGTGCTGACCGGCGGCCAGGTCATCACCGAGGAGGTCGGCCTCAAGCTGGAGAACACCGAGCTCGACATGCTCGGCCGCGCCCGCAAGATCGTCGTCACCAAGGACGAGACCACCATCGTCGACGGTGCCGGCGACGCCACCGCCATCGCCGGTCGCGTCAACGAGATCCGCAACGAGATCGAGCGCACCGACTCCGACTACGACCGCGAGAAGCTCCAGGAGCGCCTCGCCCGCCTGGCCGGCGGCGTCGCGGTCATCAAGGCCGGTGCCGCCACCGAGGTGGAGCTCAAGGAGCGCAAGCACCGCATCGAGGACGCCGTCCGCAACGCCAAGGCCGCGGTCGAGGAGGGCATCCTCCCCGGCGGTGGTGTGGCGCTGCTGCAGGCCAGCGTCCCGGCGTTCGAGAAGCTGGAGCTGGAGGGCGACGAGGCCATCGGTGCCGACATCGTCCGCCGCGCCATCGCCGAGCCGCTGAAGCAGATCGCCGTGAACGCCGGCCTCGAGGGCGGCGTCGTGGCGGACAAGGTCCGCAACCTGGAGCCCGGGTTCGGCCTCAACGCCGCCACCGGTGAGTACACCGACCTGTTCAAGGACGGCGTCATCGACCCGACCAAGGTCACCCGTTCCGCTCTGCAGAACGCGGCCTCCATCGCCGGTCTGTTCCTGACCACCGAGGCCGTCATCGCCGAGAAGCCGGAGAAGGCGGCCCCCGCGGCCGACCCGACCGGTGGCATGGGCGGCATGGACTTCTAGTCCCCAGGAGTTCGGGGTCGGGATACGCGACCTCAACCCGCGACGACCGGGCGGCCCCCTCGGGGCCGCCCGGTTCCGCTTTCCGGGCACCCGTTCCCGAACAGCCGGTCCCGAGGGCGTCAGTCCCAGGAGATGAGCGAGAGGTCGACCGCCGCGCGCACCGCCGCGGTGCGGGTCTCCACGCCGAGCTTGGCGTAGATGCGCTGCAGGTGGGTCTTGACCGTCGCCTCGGTGACGAACAGGGTCCGGGCGATCTCCCGGTTGCCCGCCCCCTTCGCCAGCAGGCGGAGGATCTCCAGCTCGCGCGGGGTCACCGCGGGCCGCGGGTCGCGCACCCGCCGCACCAGCCGGGCCGCCACGTGCGGCGACAGCACCGTCTCCCCGCGGGCCGCCGCCCGCACCGCCTCGAAGAGCCGCTCCGGCGGGCTGTCCTTGAGCAGGTACCCGGAGGCGCCCGCGTCCAGCGCCCGCATGATGTCCCCGTCGTTCTCGTAGGTGGTGAGCACCAGCACCCGCGGAGGGGCGGGCAGCGCCAGCACCCGCTCGGTCACGGCCACGCCGTCCAGGCCGCCCTCCAGGCGCAGGTCCATCAGCACCACGTCGGGCGAGCGCAGCCCGATCAGGCGCACCGCGTCGGTCCCGTCGGCGGCCTCGCCGACGATCTCGATGTCCTCCTCGCCCTCGAACAGGGCGGACAGCCCCGCCCGCACGATCGGGTGGTCGTCCACCAGGAACAGTTTCACGCGTCCTCCCGTACGGGGATCGAGACCGACAGCCCGGTGCCCTCGCCGGGCGCGCTCTCCACGGTCACCTCGCCGCCCAGCCCGGCCACCCGGGCGCGCACCGCCTCCAGGCCGAACCCGCGCCCGCCGCCCGGCCCCGGAGCGCCGGGGTCGAACCCGCGCCCGTCGTCGCGCACGTCCAGGGTGACCCGGTCGCCGATCCGGGCCAGGGACACCGCCGCCCGGTCCGCCCCCGAATGCTCGCGCACGTTGGCCAGAGCCCCCTGGGCGACCCGCAGCAGCGCGGCCTCCACCTCGCCCGGCAGGCCGTCCAGCTCGCCGTCGCAGGTCAGGGCGGCCTCGATCCCGGTCTCCTCGGACAGCGACCGGCACAGGTCCGCCAGCGCCCGGCGCAGCGTGCCCCGGCTCAGCGGGGCGGGCGCGCCGCCCTGCACGAAGGCCCGCGCCTCCGCCAGGTTCTCGTGCACCCCCTCGGCGGCCCGGCGCACCAGGTTGCGGGACCGCTCCGGGTCCGACTCCCACGACAGGTCGGCGGCGCGCAGCAGCATCCCGGTGCTGGACAGGCCCTGGGCCACGGTGTCGTGGATCTCCCGCGCCAGCCGCTCCCGCTCCTCCAGCACCCCGGTGCGGCGGTGGGACTCGGCCAGCGCGTCCCGGGTGCGCAGCAGGTCGGCGATGACCCGCTTGCGGCGGTCGCCCTCCCGGCGCAGCTCCACCACGGTGCCGACCACCATCGCCGCCAGCGCGGGCGGCACCACGAACGCCATCGGGTCGCCGAACCCGGTCAGCACGCCCCAGGCCGCCGCGGTGGCGGCGGTCAGCACCGCGGCGACCGCGACCACCGCCGCCACCGGCAGCAGCCGCAGCGCGACGAACAGCAGGGGGATTCCGGCGAACCCGAACGACGGGGCGGCCCACACCAGCGCGACCCAGCACACGATCACCCCGGCCAGCCAGCCGAAGAGCACCGGCCGGGGAGCCCGGTTCCACAGCAGCACGCCCGCGGAGTACAGCAGGCCGACCACGGCGGCCAGCTCCAGGGCGGCCACGGTCCCCTCGTCGAGTTCGTGCCGGATGAGCAGCCGCACGGCGGACGCGGCCAGCAGTACCAGGAAGCCGACGTGCATCACCGCGTTGAGCAGCGGTCCGCCCAGGCCGTCGTCGCGCGTTCGTGTCCCCATATCCCTCCCATGGTGCCCCCGCGCGCCCCGGCCGCCGTCATCCGATCGGATGACACGGCGCGTCGTCCCTTCGCATCCGCCGGTTCGTCCGGGAGCCCGACGCCGGGACGGGCCTTCCCGGCGAGAGTGGAGGACGTCGGAACGGACATCCACGAACGGAGTCGCACCATGAAGCGCAACCACCTCATCTCCACCATCGCCGGCGCCGGGCTGGGCCTGGCCGTGGTCGGCGGCGTCGCCGCCACCACCCTGCTGCCCGCCGACACCCCGGGCGGGCCGAGCACCGCCGCCGCGGCGGTCGCCCCGCAGGCCGTCGCCCAGCGCGACGTCCTGAGCGCCGACGCCCTGGTCGCCGCCGCAGAGGCGGGCCTGGCCGAGGCCCGGGACCAGGGCCAGCAGGTCACCATCGCGATCGTCGACCGCTCGGGCGCCACCCGCCTGGTCCTCAAGACCGACAACGCCGGCCCGCAGACCCAGGAGTCGGCGGAGCAGAAGGCCTACACCTCCGCGGCCATGGGGCAGCCCACCGGCGCCCTGGCCGAGAACGCCACCGGGGACGGGCCCACCATCGCGGACCTGCCGGGCACCCTCTTCCTCGCGGGCGGCGTCCCGGTCCTGTCGGGCGAGACCCCGATCGCGGGCATCGGCGTGGGCGGCGCGCCCTCCGGCGACATCGACGAGGAGATCGCCCAGGCCGCCCTGGAGGCCCTGGAGAACTTCGAGGAGTAGCCCTCCCCGCACCGGACCGGCCGGGCGCCCACAGGGAGCGGCCCGGCCGCCGCCGTTCCCGGGACCCGGGCCGGGTCAGGAGTCGCCGTGCCAGGCGTGCCAGAGGGCGGAGTAGGAGCCCCCGGCGGCGAGCAGTTCGTCGTGGGAGCCCAGCTCGGAGATGCGGCCGTCCTCGACCACCGCGACGCGGTCGGCGTCGTGGGCGGTGTGGAGGCGGTGGGCGATCGCGACCACCGTGCGCCCCGCGAGCACGCCCGCCAGGGAACGCTCCAGGTGGCGGGCCGAGCCCGGGTCCATCAGCGAGGTCGCCTCGTCCAGCACCAGCACCTCCGGGTCGGCGAGCACCACACGGGCCAGGGCCAGCTGCTGCACGTGGGCCGGGTCCAGGGCCAGGTGCCCCGAGCCGACCCTGGTGTCCAGGCCGTCGGGCAGGGAGCGCACCCAGTCGTCGGCGTCCACCGCGGCCAGCGCCCGCCACAGGGCGTCGTGGTCGACCTCGTCGCGGTCCAGGGCCAGCGCCAGGTTCTCGGCGACGGTCCCGCGGAACACGTGGCTCTCCTGGCTGAGCAGGATCGCCTTCTCCCGGCGGTCCTGCGGGGCGAGCCCCGTCAGGTCCTCGCCGCCCACCCGGACGGCACCGGAGGCGGGCGTGTGGATGCCCGCGATGAGCTTGCCCAGCGTGGACTTGCCCGCCCCGCTGGGGCCCACCACGGCCAGCCGCTCGCCCGGGGCCAGGGACAGGTCGACCCCGTGCAGGACCTCGGTGCCGGTGTAGCCGAAGCGCAGCCCGGAGATCTCCACGGCGCCCGGCGTCCCCGGGGCGTCGGACGGGGTCCTGTCGGCGGAGTCCTCGACCAGCTCCACGCCGATCAGGCGGCGCAGGCTCGTGAACCCCATCATCAGGCTGTCCACCTGGTCGATGAGCAGGTCCACCGGCCGCACCACCTGCACGGTCAGGAACACCGCCGTGGCGATCTGCCCGACCGTCAGCTCCCCCTGGGCGTGCAGGTACGCCGCGGTCAGGAACGTCACCGCGGTCGGCAGCAGGTAGGAGAACTCCAGGGTCGGGTACCACACGGTGCGCAGCCACAGCGTGTACCGCTCGGCCAGGTAGGCGCGACCGATCCGCTCGTCGGTGCGCCGCCGCTGGCGGTCCTGGCGGCCCAGCGCCTCCAGGGTGTGCGCCCCCTCGACGGTGTCGGTCACCCCCTGGGTGAGCTCGGAGTAGGTGTCCAGCTCGCGCAGGTAGCCGCCCGGAGCGCGGCGGGCGTACCAGCGGGTGGACAGCCAGACGATCACCGCCGACGGAAGCCACGCGAGCAGCAGCACGGGGTGCAGCACGGTGAGCGCGCCGAAGATGACCACCACCGTCACCCCGCTCACCACCATCACCGGGATCGAGTGGCGCACCGTGTGGCTGAGGTGGCCGACGTCGCGGCCGGTGCGCGCCATCAGGTCGCCGCTGCCCGCGCGCTCCACGGTGCCCAGCGGCAGGCGCAGCACGGCCCGCACGAAGCCCTCGCGCAGCTCGGCCAGGACCGCCTCGCCGAACCGGATGGACAGCGCCACCGATACCAGGGTGAGCACGGCGTGGCAGACCAGGGCGCCGACCACGATGACCGCCATCGTGTCGATCCGCTCCGGGGCCGCCGACGCGCGCACCGCGTCGATGATCCGGCCCAGCATCCACGGCGGGGCCAGCGCCGCCAGCGCCGCCAGCCCGTACAGGCCGACCACCGCTGCCAGGACGCCGCCGTGGCTTCGCAGCAGGCCGGACAGCCGGTTCCACACCATCGGGGACGGGGCGACCGGCAGCAGGCCCCGGCGTTCGTCGGTCGGGATCACGGCTGTTCCTCCAGCACGGTGCGCAGAACGGTGGCGGCGTAACCGGGCTCGGACGCCAGAAGGTCGTGGTGGGAGCCCTCGGCGACCACCCGGCCGTCGCGGACGAACCGTACGTGGTCGGTGCGGTCCAGCAGCAGCGGGCTGGTGGTGACCAGCACCGTGGTGCGGCCCGAGCGCTCGGCCGCCAGCCGGGCGCCGATGGCGGCCTCGGAGTGGGCGTCCACGGCGGAGGCGGGCTCCACCAGCACCAGGACGTCGGGGTCGTGGGCCAGCGCCCGGGCCAGCCGCAGCCGCTGCTGCTGGCCGCCGGAGTACTCGCGGCCGCGCTCGGTGAGCAGCGCGTCCCATCCGTCCGGGGACTGGCGGACCACGTCCTCGGCGGCGGCGACCCGCACCACCTCGGCCAGCCGCTCCTCGGACAGGCCGCCGTCGGGCGAAAGCTCGTCGCGCAGCGGCCCGGAGAACAGGTGGGCGTCGTTGGCCGCGACCAGGACGCGGCGGCGCACCTCGCGCAGCGGCAGGTCGGACAGCGGGACCGAGCGGCCGGTGGCCTCCTCCACCAGGTGCCCGCCCTCGGCGTAGCGGCCCAGCCGGGCGGAGATCGCGGTGGCGTCCGCGGTGTCCGCGCACACCACGGCGGTGAGCAGCCCGGCCGGGACGCGTACCCCGCTGACCGGGTCGTGCAGTCCGCAGGGGCCGGTCGGCGCCTCGGCGGGCGACTCCGGGTCGGGGTGGTCGTGGGCCAGGGACAGCACCCGGGCCACCCGACCGGCGGCGACCCGCGCGGAGATGTACAGGGTCACGCTCTGCATCAGGTGGCGGACGGCCACCGCCAGGTTGGTGGTGAACCCGTAGAACGCCACCAGCTGTCCGACGGTGATCTCCCCGTTCAGGGCCAGGCGCGCGCCGTACCAGACGATCCCGACCAGCAGCAGTCCCGGGTACAGCTCGCGCAGGGCCTGGAGGGCGGCGTCCATCCAGCCCACCCGCACCCCGGCGGCCCGCACCTCCTGGGACTCCTCCCGGTAGCGCTCGCCGACGGTGCGCTCGCCGCCCACACCGCGCAGCACGCGCAGCCCCGCGACCAGGTCGGAGGCCCGGGTGGTGAGCTCCGCCTTGCGGGTGCGCTGGTGTTCCTGGCGCCGGGCCAGGGGGCGCAGCACCGGGGCGATGCCGAGCATGATGAGCGGGACCGCGACCAGCACGATGAGCCCGAAGGTCAGGTGGGAGGTGAGCATGAGGACGGCCACGACCACCATGGACACGAGGGAGGCGACGAGCATCGCCGACCGCTCCCAGAAGTCGCCGATCTGCTCGATGTCCTCGGTGCCCACCGCGATGACCTCGCCGGAGGGCAGCCGCCGCGTCAGGGTGGGGCCCAGGTCGGCCGCCCGCGAGCAGATGACCTGCACGGTGCGGTAGGCGGAGGCGTACCAGTTGAAGCATTCGGCCCGGTGCCCCAGCGGGATGAACACGGTGCAGGCGACGATGACGGCGGCCAGGACCCCGGCCCAGTACAGCACCGACCGGGTGTCCAGCCCGGAGTCCAGTGCCGCGCCGATGACGGCGGACAGCAGGACGGAACCGGCGCTGTACGCGCTCGCGAGGACCCCCGCCCACAGCAGTGGCCGCCACTCCTTCCACGCCATCCACAGGAGGAAGCGGTCGGCGGAGCGGTGGTCGGGATCGCCCGGAGGCTGGGGAAGGTCGCGCACACACGGACTGTAATCACGAGCCCGGCGCCGGGGCCACTCATTTTTCGGCGGCGAACGCGCTGCTCAGCGCACCGCCCCGGCGGCGTGCAGCCGCTCGATCAGGCGCTGGGTCGCGGGTGCGCAGCGGCCCCGGTCGGCGTGGCCGACCCAGGCGATCTCGGAGACCTCGGCGCTGGGGCGCGGCTCGCCCTCGTGGTCGGCGGCGTAGCAGGCCATCCGCACACGGGTGCCGGGCGCCTGGTCGTGGGCGACCTCGTCGACGACGGTGACGAGGCGGAAGGTGCCGGGGACGAGGGTGACGCCGACCTCCTCGCGGGCCTCGCGGGCCACGGCCTGCTCGTCGGTCTCCCCGGGCTCGCGCTTGCCGCCGGGGGAGTAGAGGACGTCGCGCCCGCGGGAGCGGACGCACAGGACCCGGCCGTCGCGGACGTGGACCCAGGCCAGGGCGTCGATGACGGCGGGCGGTGTGGTGGAGGCGGACATGGGTCCCAGGGTAGGCGGACCGGGGAGCCGGCGACGCGGCGCGGGCCGGAACGGGGCGGGGACCAGGGCCGCGGGCCGCCGGGCGGGCGGGCGCCGGGGCGGGCCGAGGTAACCATTGGGAAACGCCGCCGTTGCACCCCTGTGCGGGCGCGGTGGCCCCGGGTTACGTTACGTCCGGACTGGGAGCGCTCCCAGGTGGTGGGGACCATCCGAAGAACGAGCCGTCCGAGGAACACACATGTCCCGCACAACCCGCTTGCGCGCGGCGCTGGGCGCCGCGGCCGGATCCGTCGCGGTCCTGGCCGCCGCGGTCGCGTTCGCCGCGGCCGGAACCGTCGCCCCGGCCGCCGCCGACACCGGCTTCTACGTCAACCCCGACACCTCCGCCGCCCGCTGGGCGGCCGACAACCCCTCCGACCCCCGGGCCGCCGTCATCGAGGAGCGCATCGCCTCGGTCGCCCAGGGGACCTGGTTCACCCGGCACAACCCCGCGACCGTCCGCGGCGAGGTGGACGCGCTGGTCGGCGCCGCCGACGCGGTGGGCCAGGTGCCCATCATGGTCGTCTACAACATCCCGGGCCGCGACTGCGGCAACCACAGCGGAGGCGGGGCGCCCTCGCACGAGGCGTACCGCCAGTGGGTGGACGAGGTCGCCGCCGGGCTCGGCGGCCGTCCCGCCTACATCATCCTCGAACCCGACGCCCTGCCCCTGGTGAGCGGGTGCAGCGAGCCGGAGGACACGCAGGCGCTGCTGGACTCCATGGCCTACGCCGGCAGGGCGCTCAAGGCCGGGTCCTCCCAGGCCCGGGTCTACTTCGACATCGGCCACTCGGACTGGCTCACCCCGTCCCGGGCCGCCGAGCTGCTCAACGGGGCCGACGTCGCCGGCAGCGCGGACGGGATCTCCACCAACACCTCCAACTACCGGCGCACCGAGGACGAGGCCGCCTTCGCCAGGTCCGTCATCGCCGCCACCGGGGTGCCGGGGCTGGGCGCCGTGATCGACACCAGCCGCAACGGCAACGGCCCCGCCCCCGACGACGAGTGGTGCGACCCGCCGGGGCGCGCACTGGGCACCCCGAGCACCACGGACACCGGCGACCCGGCCATCGACGCGTTCCTGTGGGTCAAGCTCCCCGGCGAGGCCGACGGCTGCGCCGGGCCCGCCGGGTCGTTCGTCCCCGACCTCGCCTACGAGATGGCCCTCAACGCCGGAGAGCCCTCGGAGGAGCCCACCGAGGGGCCGACCGAGGTGCCCTCGGGCGAGCCCTCCGAGCCGCCCGCCGACGGCGACTGCACCGCGGCCTACCGCGTCGACAACGACTGGGGCAGCGGGTTCCAGGCGACCGTCACCGTCACCGCGCACGTGCCGGTGGACGGCTGGCGGGTCGAGTGGGAGTTCGCCGACGGCCAGACCGTCACCCAGGCGTGGAACGCCCGGGTGACCTCCTCCGGGGGCGCGGTCACCGCGCTGAACCCGGAGTGGGGAGGCGCCCTCGGGCAGGGCGCCACCGCCGAGTTCGGGTTCACCGGATCCCGCACGGGCGCCAACACGGTGCCCGAGGTGACCTGCTCGGCGACCTGATCCCGCGGTCCGGGCGGACACCCCCCGCCGCCCGGCCCGCGGCCCCCTGAGGACACGGATCCCGAGGACACGGGTCCGTGAGGTTCCCGGGACCCGTGCGTCCCCTGAGGCGCACGGGTCTCCCGGGGCCGCACGGCGTCCGGTACCGGCCGCCGAAACCGCCCACCGGCTCCGCGGGGACGCACTACGATCACCCTGTGTCAGCGGTAGCGGGGCCGCCACGGGCCCCGGAAGGGTGACGACATGGCGACGGACACGACCCCGGCCCCCGGGGCGCTCGAACCCGGGGCGGCGGCCCCGGCCGCGGAGCCCCGCACGGCCTCCACGGCCTCTCCCCTCCTCGCGGAGAGCCCCACGGGAGGCGTCCCCCCGCAGACCGCGGACCTGCGGCTGGCCCGGGAACGCGCCTACAACCTGTTCAGCGCCGCCATCGGCGCCTGCACGGCCCGGGGCCTGCGCGACCGGGCCGCCGACCTGCTGGCGCGGGAGGCCCGGCTGCCCTTCCTCTCCCCGGACGAGCTCGAACGCACCGCCGACGAGCTCGCCCGGACCCTGGCCGGGCTGCGCGCCGACCCGGTCCCGGACACCGGCGACGAGGTGCGCCCGCTCTCCGGGGCCGACGCCGCCGACCTCTTCGACCTGGGGCTGCGCGACCGCCTCACCGGGAAGGCCCGCGAGCACCCGCGGCTGCTGCTGTTCGGCGGCCAGCCGGGATCGGGCAAGTCCACCCTCCAGCGGCTGCTGCTGCCGGTGCTGCCCGAGGGCACCGTGAGCTACGACGGCGACGACCTGATGCGGCTGTCCCCGGACTACGAGAGGGCGATGCGCCGCGACGACCGGGCGGCCTCGCACACGGTCGCCGCGCAGGTCGGGGTGCTGCACGCCCCCGCCATGGAGCACATCCGCTCCGGGCGGGCGGACGTGCTGTGCAGCCACCCGCTGGGGCGCGCCGACTGGGCGGCCGAATGGGTGCGGGGCTTCCGCGGGGCGGGCTACCGGGTGGAGGTCGCGTTCCTGGCCGTCCACGCCTCCGCCAGCGGGTTCGCGCTCGCGGACCGCTACCGCCGCTCCCGCGAACAGCAGGGGTTCGGCCGCTGGCTGCCCGAGCACCTGCACGACCGCTTCTACCAGGGCGTGCCCAACACGGTCGAGTTCCTGGAGACCCACCGGCTCGTGGACTCCCTCTACGTCCTCTCCCGCGAGGGAGAGGTCCTCTACGCCAACCACCTGGACGCCGGCGGCGACTGGCGCGCGGAGCCCTTCGGGCGGATCGCCCTGGAGGCGCAGCGCGGCCGCCGCGAGCTCTGGCACGAGGAGGACCCGGTGCCTCAGGGAGCCCCGTAGAGCCCGGCGAGCTCCGCGGCCAGCTCCGCGAGCCGCCGCCGGGCCGCCTCCGGGGCCAGGACCTCCACCCGGGCGCCCAGCCCGGCCAGCTGCGCCGCCACCACCTCGGGCGAGGGGCCGTCGGCCTCGAACCGCGTCCACCCGTCGCCGTCGCGCTCCCCCAGGCGCAGCCGGCCGCCGAGGAGCCGGTCCAGCAGGGCGGCCGTCCCCGGCGCGGCCCGGCCCCGGACGGTCGCCGCCGCCATGCGCTCCTCCATCGGCCCGGCCAGCCCGCGCCAGGCGGCGGCGAGGTCGAACCCGGCGGGGGGCTCGAAGGCCTCCCCGGTCCGCTCGACCGAGGTGACGCGGGAGACCCGGAAGGTGCGCAGCCCCCCGTCGGTGTCCGCCACGAGGTAGCGGGCGCCCGCCTTGGACACCAGCCCCAGCGGGTCCACCGCGCGCACGCGCGCCGCCCCGCCCGGGGAGGCGTACCCCAGCCGCAGCCGGGCCCGGTCCAGCACCGCCCGCTCCAGGTCGGCCAGGTGCGGACCGCCCTCCGCGGTGCGCGCCCAGTCCGTGCCGTCGTCCAGGCCCACCCGGGACGCGGCCTCGGCGTCCGTCCGCAGCGTCGAGGGCAGCGCCCGGACCAGTTTGCGCAGTGCCGTACGCATCCGTGGTGTGTCCGACACCGGCCCCAGCAGCACGAACAGGGAGCGGATCTCCTCGGCGGTCAGCCCGGTCAGGTTCGTCCGGGCCCCGCCGACCAGCGTCCAGCCGCCGCCCCGGCCCTGACGCGAGTACACGGGGACGCCGGCGGCCATGAGCGCCTCCAGGTCACGGCGCGCGGTGCGCTCGGACACCTCCAGTTCGGCGGCCACCTCGGCGGAGGTCACCCGCCCGCGCTCCTGGAGGAACAGAAGGGTCGCCACCAGGCGATCGGCTCTCATGTCTTCGATTCTCCTCCGGAAACCGGTCAGGAGGTGACCGGTTAGGCGACCACGATGGTCTTCGACCGCGGCGGCGCACTTGCGCCGGAGCCTCCGGCCGGCCGCCGCGGAACAGGGGGGACACATCATGATCGTTGTGACGGGAGCCACCGGGAATGTCGGCCGTCCGCTGGTCCGGGCGCTGGTCCGTGAGGGCGAGCAGGTGACGGCGGTGGCCCGCCGCCTCCCCGGCGCCGACCGGGTGGCGGGCGCGCGGTACCTGTCGGCCGACCTGGCCGACCCGGAGGGGCTGGCCCCGGCCCTGGAGGGCGCTCACGCGCTGTACCTGCTGGTCTCGGGGGCCGGGGAGGGCCTCGACCCCGACCGGATCCTCAAGGCGGCGGCCGGGGCGGGGGTCGGCCGGGTGGTCCTCCAGTCCTCCCAGGCCGCCCGGACCCGGCCGGACTCGCCCTCACACGACCACCTCAGGGTGTTCGAGGAGGCGCTGCGGGGCTCGGGCCTGGAATGGACGGTCCTGCGGCCGGGCGGGTTCGCCTCCAACGCCTTCGCCTGGGCGGGCCCGGTCCGCGAACGCCGCGAGGTCCGCTCCCCGTTCGGGGACGTGGGGCTGCCGGTCGTCGACCCGGTGGACATCGCCGAGGTGGCGGCCCGGGTGCTGCGGGACGGCGCCCACTCCGGGCGGGCCCTGGAGCTGACCGGCCCGGCGGCGGTGACCCCGCGCGAGCGGGCCGCGGCCATCGCGGACGCCATCGGCGCACCGGTGCGCTTCGTGGAGCAGACCCGGGAGGAGGCCCGGGCGGCGCTGCTGGAGTTCATGCCCGAGGTGGTCGCCGACGGCACGCTCGCCATCCTGGGCGAGCCCTCGCGGGACGAGCGGAGGGTGAGCCCCGACGTGGAGCGGGTGCTCGGCCGCGCGCCGCGCGCCTTCGCCGAGTGGGCGCGGGACAACGCCGCCGCGTTCGGGGGCCCGGCGGGGGATTGACCGGTTCCGGTCCCGCCCGGACCGGGCGGGACCGGGACGTACGCCCTAAAGTGCCCGCATGGACTTCTTCTCCGCGAACCCCCTGCTGGTGAGGCAGCCGAAACGCTTCCTCGTCGACGAGTCCGAGTACCACTGCTTCGACGGGCACGGCCGGCAGCTGGCGCACGTCCGGGAGGAGGGCCTGGACACCGGCAGGCGGATCGCCCGCCACCTGGCCGCGTCCTACGGGGTCTCCTCCAACCGCCGGGTCGTCGTCCACGACGGCCGCGGCCCGCGCCTGGTCATCGAGAAGCAGTGGTCGTGGATGACCGCCACGACCACCGTGCAGTGGCCGGACGGGCGGCCGGTCGGC
Source organism: Nocardiopsis sp. NPDC006139 (assembly GCF_040614155.1). Taxonomy (NCBI): domain Bacteria; kingdom Bacillati; phylum Actinomycetota; class Actinomycetes; order Streptosporangiales; family Nocardiopsidaceae; genus Nocardiopsis; species Nocardiopsis sp. NPDC006139. Next base: position 148,838 of record NZ_JBEXTT010000012.1, on the reverse strand, counting down.
AGCATCGAGCAGGACGTGGCCTTCTTCAAGGCCAAGTTCGGCCTGCTGGACCCGTGGAAGCGGCCGCTGGGGTCGATCGAGGGGGACTTCTTCGCCCGCGACTTCCGGATCAACGACACCGGCGGCCACGAGGTGGCCCGGGTGGACCGGCGCGTCCCCGACCTGGGCGAGCTGTTCACCTCGGCCGACTCCTACGCCCTGCACCACCGCTACCCGGCGCTGCCCGAACCGCTGCGCACCATGGTGGTCGCCTCGGGCATCGCCATCGACCTGGTGCTGCTGGAGGGGCGCTGACCGCGGGGCCGGGCCCCCGCCCTCACAGCCTCTCCATCGCCGCCCGGTCCTCCTCGCCGAACTCCTCCTCCAGGCGTTCGGGGGAGGCGTCCAGGTCGATCCGCGCCACGGGCACTCCGCGGGCGGACTCGATGGCGCCCAGGCGGCGCAGCGCCCGGTCGGAGGCGTAGCGCACCAGCTCGCCCGGGGGCAGCTCGTACCTCGCGCTCTCGGGGGTGGCCTCCGATGCGCTCTCGCCCCGCTCGACGGTGGACATCACGTGCGGCAGCAGCTCCTCCAGGCGCTCGCTCACCACCGCCCAGTTGGAGTCGTCGGCGGCCACGTGCCGGCGGCAGGTGAACGTCCCCCACGCCATGTGGCGGCGCTCGTCGTCGCCGATCCGGCGCACGATCTCCCGCATCCCGGGGAAGATGTCGCGCACGGTGCAGATGTGGTTCCAGGCGTAGTACCCGGTGAGCGCCAGGGAGCCCTCGACGATGTGGTTGTAGGTGACCGAGGCGCGCACCTGGTTGCGCGGGCTCGGGTCGTCCAGCAGCGCCTCCAGGGAGGAGGGCAGCTCCTCGTAGAACAGCGCCCGGTAGCCCGGGTTCTCCTCCACGTACCCGTGCAGGTCGTCGTACACGCCGACGGCGTCCAGCCACAGCCGGAACGCCTGGACGTGCTTGGCCTCCTCGAACGCGAACTGGGTCAGGTACATCTCGTCGCCCAGCCGCCCCTCGGCGGCCATCGCGCGCAGGAACGGCTGGAGGTCCTCGGTGACGGCCTCCTCGCCCGCGGCGAAGAACGCGCACAGCCGCAGGATGCGCTTCTGGGCGGCCTCGCCGATGGTCTTCCAGTCCTCGGCGTCCCTGCTCAGGTCGATGGAGGCGGGGTCCCAGAACCTGGCGTTGCCCTTGACGAACAGCTTCAGGGGCAGCGAGTCCCAGTTCAGGCCGCCGTTGCTCAGGGAGTGGAAGCCGGTGCGGTCGGACACGGGTGGACCTCCGAGGGGGTGCCGGGGGGCTCTCCCGCCCATGATTGGACACGAAGCGGGTTCGTGTAAAGAGGGGTGGTGGTCCAGATCACGAAAATCGCGCACCCCGGATACGGTCGGCATGGACCGGTCTGGGGTCTCCGCCGAAACGGTACGGTCGGGGTGTCCCGTCCGCACTGAACGATCCGATCGGGGTACGACGTGTTCTGTGGTGATCCCGGCACCTCCGGCTACACCGCCTGTGCCGCCCAGACCCAGCTCTTCTCGCTGGCCTCCGCGATCCCCGCACTGCTCGGCCTGGCCCTGCTGGTCGCCGCCTTCGCCGCCCCGGGGGTGCGCGACGACCGCGCGCTGCGCACCCGGACCCTGACCTACTCCCTCATCGCCTGGGCCATCGCCGCCGGGACCTACGTCATCGGCGGCCTGCCCTCCTTCTAGGGAGGGTTCGGCGGACGCCCCCGTGCGGTCCGGCGCCCGCGCCGAAGGACGCGAACGGCCTCCGGCGGATCCCTCTCAGGACGGCGGGCGCGGGGCGGAATGGCCCGCCGGATGAGCCCTCGCCGGGCGGACCCCCGCTCCGGCCCGCCCTCGGAGGACGGCCCGGGACCCCGCCGGCGCCGCGCGAACCCCCGCGGCGCGGGGGAGCACCCGGGAACGGGCCCCGGACCCGGGCCGCCCCGCCCCCTCAGACCTCGCCGCCGGCCAGGATGTCGGCGGCGTCGGTGATCCGGTAGGCGTACCCCTGCTCGGCCAGGAACCGCTGCCGGTGCGCGGCGTAGTCCTGGTCCAGGGTGTCGCGCGCGATCACCGCGTAGAACCGCGCCGACCGGCCGTCGGACTTGGGCCGCAGCACCCGGCCCAGCCGCTGCGCCTCCTCCTGCCGGGACCCGAACGACCCCGACACCTGGATCGCCACACCCGCCTCGGGCAGGTCGATCGAGAAGTTGGCGACCTTGGACACCACCAGGGTCCGCAGCTCCCCGGACCGGAACGCGGCGAACAGCCGCTCCCGCTCCGCGGTGCGGGTCTCGCCCTTGATCACCGGGGCGCCCAGCGCCTCGCCCAGTTCGTCCAGCTGGTCGATGTAGGAGCCGATCACGAGCACCTGCCCGTCGGCGTGCCGCTCCACCAGCTCCCGCACCACCGCCGTCTTGGCCTCGGAGGACGCGCAGAACCGGTAGCGGTCCTCCGGCTCGGCCGTCGCGTACGCCAACCGCTCGGACTCCGACAGGTCCACCCGCACCTCGACGCAGTCCGCCGGGGCGATCCAGCCCTGGTTCTCCATGTCCTTCCACGGGGCGTCGTACCGCTTGGGCCCGATGAGGGAGAACACGTCGCCCTCGCGGCCGTCCTCGCGCACCAGCGTCGCGGTCAGCCCCAGCCGCCGCCGGGCCTGGAGGTCCGCGGTCATCCGGAAGATCGGCGCGGGCAGCAGGTGCACCTCGTCGTAGACCACCAGGCCCCAGTCGCGGGCGTCGAACAGCTCCAGGTGCGTGTACACGCCCTTCCGCTTGGCCGCCATGACCTGGTAGGTCGCGATGGTGACCGGCCGGATCTCCTTGCGGGTGCCCGAGTACTCGCCGATCTCGTCGTCGGTGAGCGTGGTCCGCCGCAGCAGCTCGGCCTTCCACTGGTGCACCGACACGGTGTTGGTGACCAGGATGAGCGTGGTCGCGCCGGTCATCGCCATCGCGGCGGCGCCCACCACGGTCTTGCCCGCCCCGCAGGGCAGGACCACCACGCCCGAACCGCCCGCGTGGAAGCCCTCGGCGGCGGCGCGCTGGTAGTCGCGCAGCTCCCAGCCGTCCTGGACCAGGTCGATCCTGTGCGCCTCGCCGTCGACGTACCCGGCCGCGTCCTCGGCGGGCCAGCCGATCTTGAGCAGAGCCTGCTTGAGGTTGCCGCGCTCGCTGGGGTGCACCGCCACGGAGTCGTCGCCGAGCCGTTCGCCCAGCATGCCCTTGAGCCGCTTGGAGCGGACCACCTCCTCCAGCACCGGCCGGTCGGAGGAGCGCAGGACCAGCCCGTGCGCCGGGTCGCCCTCCAGCCGCAGCCGCCCGTAGCGGTCCATGGTCTCGGCGATGTCCACCAGCAGCGAGTGCGGCACGGGGAACTTCGAGAAGCGGATCAGGGCGTCCACGACCTGCTCGGCGTCGTGCCCCGCGGCGCGCGCGTTCCACAGCGCCAGCGGGGTGATCCGGTAGGTGTGCACGTGCTCGGGGGCGCGCTCCAGCTCCGCGAAGGGGGCGATGGTGCGGCGGCACTCGTCTGCGGACTCGTGGTCGACCTCGAGCAGGAGGGTCTTGTCGGACTGGACGATCAGGCAGGACACACGGAACCTTCCGTCGGGAGGCGGGCGTCGGGAGGGGGCGGCCCCAGGTGCAACACCCCGGGGGCCCCGATCATGCCCGGGTCAGGCCGACGAGGCGATGGCGAACACCACCAGGGCGATGTAGCCCACGATGATGACGCCGAGGATTCCGAAGTTGATCCACACCGAGAGCCAGGCGTTCTTCGTCAGCCGCTCCCCGCGCTCGGGGTCGTACTTCTCGCCGAGGGCCAGGGCGCCGAACACGATGCCGGGGATCGCGGTGACGCCGCAGCACAGGACCAGCTGGACGCACGACAGGATCAGCGCCGTGATGGCCCGGCCCTCGTGCTCGGGCCTGGGCGGCGGGGGCGTGTAGCCGTAGCCGGGCGTAGGGCCGTAGGGGCCGCCGCCGTAGTGGCCGGAGGGCCGGCCGTAGGGGTCGTGTCCGGGGGCCGAGTAGCCCCCGGTCGCGTCCTTGTAGGGGTCGTACGGGTTGTCGCTCATGGGGATCCTTCGAGGGGGAGGGGGCCGTGGTGGCGGGACCGGCTCAGTAGCCGAGGGTCAGGGCCATCACGAAAACGAACAGGACGACGATGATCACGGGCACGCCCAGCAGGCCGTAGGCCAGGTTGCAGGCCCAGGTGTACCGCAGGTACCGCTCGACCTCGGGCGCGTCGGGGACCTTGGTCAGCGCCACGATGGCGAGCGCGATCCCCGGGATGTTGGCGCCCAGGAGCAGGAACCACAGGCCCAGGTAGGCGCCCAGCAGCGGCGGGGCCAGTGACAGGACCGCCACCACCAGGGCGGCGACCGTGCCGCCCACCCGGGCGGGCGGGCCCGTCGGGGCCGGGGCGGCGGCAGGGTGGGCGGGGGGAGGGGCGTACGCGGCGGGCGCGGCCGGGGCGGCGGCGCGCACGGGGGCGGCCGGGCGCAGGGCCCCGCCCTGCTCCCGCTCCCAGAAATCCCTGGGACCCCCGGATCTCCCCGGCATGCGCTCCCCCTCCCGCGGGCCCTCGGCCCTCCCGACCACAGGTGTACCCGCCCGTACCCGGTGGGACGCGGGGGACCCGGCGGAGGTTCCCCGCCCCGCGGTCACGGTGCGGTCCCGGCGCGCGGCCGGGTCAGTAGTTGGTCACCGGCACGATGCCCTGGATCCAGGACCCGCTCTGCGTGAACACCACGAAGGTCAGCACCAGCATGACGAACAGCATCACCCCGGCCGCCCCCAGGCAGTACCAGGAGTACCGGGTGAGCATCTCGGCCCGGCCGGGCAGCCCGCGGTCGCGGGCGTGGGCGGCCCGGATCGCGAACACGATGCCCGCGACGCCGAAGATCCAGTTGCCGCAGCACAGCAGCGTGAACGCGTGCAGGATCAGCGCCATCGTGGAGCTGTTAGCCGCGCCGGAGGCGGACGGGCCGGACGCGCCCCCCTCCCCGCGCGCCGGGGCGGCGTCCGCCGCCCGGCCGCGCCCGCCGTCGCGCCCGTCGTCGCGGCCGTGCTCACGGGGGGACGAGGCTCCGGGGGGCAGGGACGCATTGCTCATGGGGGTGTCTCTCGCTTGTCCGAGGGCCGACTGGCAACCGCGTCCCAGCCTACGGCGTGCCGCCCCGATCGTCCTCCTCCAGCTCGGCCACGGCGGTGATCCGGTGGACCGCGAAACGCTGCACCGCGCCCCGGGTCTCGTCGTGGGCGGTGACGAACCCGCCGTCGACCGAAGAGGGGCCGATGATCCGGCCGCCCTGGCGGCCGTCGGTGTCGGTGTAGCCGATCCACAGGCGCCGCCCGGCCGCGGCGGCCCCGGACAGCGCCTCCAGCACCGCCGCCGCCCGGGAGCCGGGCGGGCCGTCCTCGGGCAGGGGGACCGCGCGGCGGGCCGCGGTGGCGGCCTGGTCGCCGGCCCGCACCGCCCGCACGATGTCGCGCAGCCGCTCGACGTCGGGGGCGGCGGACGGCGGGTCGGGCGGGACCTCCACGGGTTCGGCGCGGCGCGCCTCGGGGCGGGAGAGCCGCATGGCCCCGTCCCCGCCCTCGGCGACGGGGTGGTGGCCGAGCCTGCGCAGCCCGTCCACCAGCGCCGCCCGGCCCACCCCGGCGGCCACCACGGTCGGCGCCAGCCGCACCAGTCCCAGCGCCTCGGTGCGCCGGTCGCCCATCACCTCGTCCAGCAGGGCGGGCTCGTCGCAGCGCAGGTAGGAGGAGGCCGTGCCGGCGCGCAGCCGCCCGTGCCGCCGCCCCACGTCGGACACCAGGTACCGCAGCGCCTGCGGCAGCGGGGTGCGCGAATGGCGTTCCAGCAGGGTGAGGATGTCGGCGATGCCGCGTCCGGCGTCCAGTCCGCGCCGCACCGAGTCCTCGGTGAACCGGTACACGGTGGCGCCGCCGGTGGACTCCACGTCCGCGACCAGCGCCAGCTCCCGGGCCAGCTCGGCGACCAGCGGGCCGGGGGCGACGGCGGTGAGGTCGCCCTGCACCAGGACGTGGTCCAGGGGCCGGGGCAGGTACCCGGCCAGCAGTCCGGCGGCCGCCTCGGGGTCGCCCTCCAGCAGCGGGCGGACGTACCCGGCCAGAGCGCCCCGGCCGGTGAACCCCAGCGCGGCGGCCTCCGTCCCGGCGGTCTCCACCAGTTCGGTGTACACGGGCGAGCGGCGGCGCGGCCGCCGCCAGGAGAGGCGCGCCGACAGCGACCCCGCCGCCGGGGAGAACCCGGGCTCGGCGGTGGCCAGCTCGGCGAGCAGGTCGCGGCGGGCCTGCGGGGCCGCGGGGCGGGCCAGCCCGGGGCCGAGCACGTTGCGCACCCGCCCGCCGGAGTCCCGGGAGCCGCTCAGCGCGGGCACCCGGTCGGTGTCCAGCCACGCCTGCGCCAGGCGCAGCCAGCGGCGCTCGGGCGGGCTCTCCCGCCACAGGTCGTACTCGCGGGTGGGCAGCCACTCGCCCTCCACGCGGTCGTCGGCGCCCAGCAGCCCGGCGGCGTGGGCGACCTCGACGAGCAGCGCGGCGGTGGTGTCGTCGGTGTCCATGGTGCGCGCGGCCCGGCGCAGGTCCCGCACGCCCAGGCCGCCGTTGCGCAGCACCGCGGCCGGCTCGCCGGACCAGGACTCCAGCAGCTCCTCGACGGCGCGCAGCACCGTGAACGCCTGCCCTGCGGCGAACCGGGTCACCCCCTCGGGGTCGTGGGACGTGCCCGCGAACTCCGGGGGAGCGGCCGCGACCTCGCGGAACAGCGTCCCCGAGCGCAGGTGCACCCCCACCTCCCGGGGCAGCGTGAGCGTGTCGTCGCCGCTGGGCAGCAGCAGGGCGCGGGCCAGCAGCTCCTCCACCGGCGACCCGGCGTCGGCCAGCCCGACGTCGCGGCGGGCGTCGGCGACGGTGCCGTGCGGCGGACCCCAGGTCATCCCGTCCAGCAGGCGGCGGGCCTGTTCGCCGACCTGGGACAGCAGGGCGCCGAGCCCGGCGGGGTCGGACAGCAGGCGGGCCAGCGCCTCGACCGGCGCGGACGCGGGGGAGTCGGGGGCCAGGTCCCCGGCCAGCCGCTTGAGGCGGCCGTGCGGCAGCGCGGCCAGCAGCACCCGGGCGGGCGGCCCCAGCCGCGCCGGGGCCGGCAGCAGGTCGCGCAGCACCTGGACGGGGCGCAGGCGGTCCCGGTCGGGCCAGACCAGCGCCGAGCGCAGCAGGCCGTCCAGGGCGGCCGCGACGGCCTCCCGGACCTCCCCGTCGTCACCGGCGGGCGCCAGCGCTGCGGTGAGCCCGGCGGCGGTGACGCCCACGGGCTCGGACATCCGGTCGTCGCCCAGGGCGACGACGGCCTCCAGGACCTGGAGGGTGAAGGAGTCCAGCCCCTCCAGGGCCCGCAGGACGGTGTTGCGGGTGGTGGCCCGGGCGGCCAGCGAGCCGATGCCGTCGGGGACGGGGCGGCCCAGGTCGGGCCGGGCGGACAGCAGGGCGGCGAGCTCCTCGTCGGAACGCTCGCGCAGCCAGGAGGTGAAGGTCGGGGGGCGGACCGGCCCGGCGGTCCCCGTGTCCGGTCCGTGCAGGTCGGGAGGTGCGTTCTCGGTCATCACCGTCAACGCTAGGCGATACCTGTGACGAGGTGGGAGACCCGGGGAACGAGAGAAGCGTCCCGGTTCCGCGGGCCGGTCCGGGAGCGGCCACGGGCACGGCCCGGGGAACCCCGGCCACGGACTCCTCCCGCGCCCCCGGTAGCGCGCCCGTTTCCGCGTGACAGGCCGTATACGGTCCGAATCAGACGACCGAAATAGGAAAGGGGGCTTAAAAGGCAGGTCATCCTCCGTCACTATGGAGGGCATGACCCAGCGCTCGGAACAATTGGTACTCGACTATCTGTCCGAGGTCGGCTTGGTCCTGCACGGTCGGCTGACCGCCAGGGAAAGGACCGCCTACCTCACCTCCGTGCGCGCCCGGATCGACGCGCTCCGGGCCGCGGCCCCCGACGACGGCGTGGACGCCGTCCGCGACATCCTGCTGGGCCTGGGGACCCCCGGGGACCTGGTGGAACGGGATCTCGCCGGCCGCGACCTCGACATCGAGGACGAGGAGCTCATCCCGCCCAGGCCCCGGCACGCCGACCGGCCGCCGCCGCCCTGGCGGGGCGGCCCCAGCCGCGGGATCATGGGCCTGCTGGAGGGGCCCGGCCGCACCGAGATGCGGCTGGAGAGCGGCGGCCGCCGGGGCGGGGCCGGCCGCGAGGCCGGCGCGCTGCGCGGGCTGGTGCTGTGCCTGCGCCACCACTCCGCCGAGATGGCCGCCCTGGCCCTGCTGCTGGCCACCGTGCCCTGGGGCTGGGGGCTGTCCTTCCTGTGGGTGCTCGGTGTCGCGTTCGTCGTGCTCAGCCGGGTGTGGAGCGCGAAGGACAAGTGGATCGCGGTGCTGGTGCCGCTGCTGGGCTGCCTGGCGGGCATGGCGCTGTGGAGCGGAGAGGCCGACTTCGTGGACCAGTACGTCCAGCACTCCCTGGCCGACTACGGCGTGATCGGGCTGGGCCTGGCCTCCCTCGTGTCGGTCGCCTACCTCTACCCCCGGGCCGCCCGGTCGGCGCGGGCGGCCGAACGGCAGCGCGCCTCCGCGGGGCCCGCCGGTCATCGGTAGGCAAAAGCAGGGGAATAACCTTTTCCGGTCGGCCCGTTACCGCGCGTTCCGGCATGTGATCTCGGGTACCCAAGGGTGTACACCGCCGTTCTCGCTTCGGCGGCGGCCATGTCGGTGGGTCGGCCCGGCGTCCAGCCCGGTCTCCACACCACGTTCCCGGCGGCCCGGCATCTCCGCCGAGTCCCGTCCCGTACTCCGCACCCGCGGGGAGGGGCCGCCGGAACACACGAGGCCCGGATGAGCCGCATCCGGGCCTCGTTCCGTGCGCCGGGGGCGGTTTTTTCCCTCGCCTTCCGTCACCACCGGGCATTAGCCTGGCATTCAGGCTGACGGCAACGAGTGAAAGCATGAGGTCCTACGTGCCCACCGGCAAGGTCAAGTGGTACGACGGCGGCAAGGGTTTCGGTTTTCTCACACGCGACGACGGTGGAGAGGTCTTCGTCCATTCCACCGCACTGCCCCCCGGCACCGAAGCGCTGCGCCCCGGCCAGCGGGTCGAGTTCGGGGTGGCCGAAGGACGCAAGGGCGCCCAGGCGCTCCAGGTCAAGCTGCTGGACGCCCAGCACTCGGTGGTCAAGGCCCGGCGCAAGAAGCCCGAGGAGATGGTGGTCATCACCGAGGACCTCATCAAGCTGCTCGAAGGACTCTCCAACGGGTACCGGCGCGACCGCCACCCCGACCGCCGCGAGGCCGCCCGTGTCGCGGCCGTGCTGCGGGTCGTCGCCGACGACCTGGAGGCCTGATCCCCCGGTGCGCGAGCGGCCCCGGCCCCCCGGCCGGGGCCGCTCCGCGTTCCCAAGGGCCGACCAAGAGGGTGTATCGGACGAACCTTGACCCGCGTTGTGGTCAAATCGGTGCCGTGGATCAGTGAGAATGGGGGACGTGAGCCCTTCTCGACGTTCTCCTGTACCCGACAAGGCGTGTATCGAGGCGGTGGACCTGGCCCGCTCGGTGGCCGCCGAGGTCGGGCGACCCGAGTGGGTGGGTGAGCACCTCGCTCCCCAGGTCGAGGACACCCGTCTGATCACCCACTACTTCACCTGCCTCGACCCGGCGTACCCCGGCTGGACCTACGCCGTCACCGTGGTCCGCGCATCGCGCGCCAAGGAGGTCACGGTCAACGAGGTCGTGCTGCTCCCCGGCGAGGGGGCCCTCGTCGCGCCCGAGTGGGTGCCCTGGAAGGAGCGGCTGCTCCCCGGCGACCTCGGCCCCGGCGACCTGCTGCCCACCGACGAGGACGACGAGCGCCTCGTGCCCGGCTACGCCCAGGTCGCCGACAGCGAGCTGGACGAGGAGGGCGTGGACCGGCAGATGGTCTGGGAGCTGGGCCTGGGCCGTAAGCACGTGCTCTCCGAGGCCGGCCGCGAACAGGCCGCCGAGCGCTGGTACAACGGCGAGGCCGGGCCCCGCGCGCCGATCGCCGAGGCCGCGCCCGCCCGCTGCATCACCTGCGGCTTCATGACCCCGCTCGCCGGGGAGCTGCGCCAGATGTTCGGTGTGTGCACCAACGGGTTCGCGCCCGACGACGGCCGCGTGGTCTCCCTGGACCACGGCTGCGGCGCCCACTCCGAGGTCCGCATGCCGCAGTCGCGCAACGAGCCGGTCGCCCCCGTCGTCGACGAGGTCGGCTACGACCACATCGTCTTCGACGACACCGCGGAGCTGGAACTGGTCTCCTCCGACTCCTGACGGCCCGGCCCGGGCACGTCCCGACACCCGCCCGGCGAAGGGTGGGCTAGGGTCTGATGTGCATCGTGCCGGGCCGTGCCGGCAGCCAGGAGGGACCGTCAATGGCCGAGCCGCTCGCCACCGGGATCGACCCCTACGACACCGCCGAACTGCGCCGCCGCGTACTCGCGGCGTGGGCGGACGCCCCCGCCCGGTTCCGCGAGGACGCCAACGCCGAGGAGGACTTCGCCCTCGGCGGGTACCGGGACCGGGTCGTGGTCGAACTGGCCCAGAACGCCGCCGACGCCGCCCGCCGCGCGGGCGTCCCCGGCCGGCTGCTGCTGTCGCTGGAGGGCCGCCGCCTCGTCGCCGCCAACACCGGGGCCCCGCTCACCGCGGAGGGCGTGGAGTCGCTGGCGACCCTGCGGGCCTCCACCAAACGCGGCGGGGACGACTCCGTCGGCCGGTTCGGGGTGGGGTTCTCCGCCGTGGCCGCCCTCAGCGATGACGTCACCGTGACCTCGGCCGGCGCCGCCGTCCGCTTCAGCGCCGACCTGGCCCGCGCGGCCGTGGCCGAGCTGCTGGCCGGGACCGGCCCCGACGGACTGGCCGCCGAGATCGAGCGCCGCCGCGGGCACGTGCCCATGCTGCGCCTGCCCTTCGCCGCCGAGGCGGCAACCGAAGGCGCGGCGGACGCCCGGGACTACGACACCGTCGTCTCGCTGGAGCTGCGCGACGACACCGCCCGGGAACGGGTGCGCGACCTGCTGTCCGGGACCGGCGAGGCCCTGCTGCTGGCCCTGCCCGGGCTGGCCGAGATCCGTGTCCTGGTCGACGGCGCCGAGCGCGTCGCCACCCGCCAGGCGAGCGGCGGGGACCCGGTCACGACCCTGCGCGACGCCGAGGGCACCCGCACCACCCGCTGGCACACCCTCACCCGCACCGGGGAGTTCGACCCGGCCCTGCTCGCCGACCGGCCCACCGAGGAGCGCGGGCGCACCGCGTGGTCGCTCACCTGGGCGGTGCCCGTGGACGACGGCGGCGGCGTGGCCCCGCTGCCGCCGGACGTGGAGCCGGTGGTGCACGCGCCCACCCCCACCGACACCGGGCTGGACCTGCCCGCCGTGCTCATCGGCACCTTCCCCCTGGGTAGCGACCGCCGCGCGGTGCAGCCCGGTCCGGCCACCGACCTGCTGCTGTCCGAGGCCGCCGAGGCCTACGCCGCCCTGCTGCGCCGGTTCGACGCGGCGGCCGCCCTGGACCTGGTGCCCGGCACCCGGGTGGGCGGCGGGCACGTCGACGCGGGGTTCCGCGCCCGGGTCGCCGAGCCCCTGCGCTCCACCCCGTTCCTGACCACCGAGACCGGGGCGCCGGTGGCCCCGCGCGACGCGGTGCTGCTGGACACCGGGGGGGCGGGGCTGTCCGCGGTCCTGGCCGAGCTGATCCCCGGGCTGCTGCCCGGCCGCCTCAACCCCCGCCACCCCGCGCTGGCGGCGCTGCGCGTCCACCGCCTGGGCGCCGCCGACATCGCCGACCTGCTCGCCGACACCGACCGGCCGCCGTCCTGGTGGGCGGGCCTGTACGCGGCGCTGGCCGCAGGGGCGGACACCGACGAGCTGGGCGCGCTGCCCGTGCCGCTGGCCGACGGTCGCCTGGTGCGCGGCCCCCGGTCCCTGCTGGTGCCCCAGGAGGGCCCGGATCCGATCGACGCCGAGGCCCTGGCCGCGCTGGGGGTGCGGCTGGTGCACCCCGAGGCCGTCCACCCGCTGCTGCTGCGCCTGGGCGCGGTGGAGGCGGGCCCGGCCGCGGTGCTGGCCGACGCGCGCACCGAGGCGGCGGTGCGCGGCTCCCTGGACGCCGACGACCCCGAGCCGCTGGCCGAGGCAGTGCTGGGCCTGGTCGCCGCCTCCGGGACCACCGCGGCCGATCTGCCCTGGCTGGCCGAGCTGGCGCTGCGCGACGACGAGGACGGCTACTCGGTGGCCGCCGAACTGCTCGTCCCCGGGGCCCCGCTGGGCGAGGTGCTGGCCGACGACGCCCCCTTCGGCACCGTGCACGCCGACCTGGTGGACCGGTACGGCACCGACGTGCTGCGGGCGGTCGGCGCGCTGTGGGAGTTCACCCTGGTGCGCGCCGAGGAGGCCGCCCTGGGCGAGGACGTCCTCGACGTGTTCGAGGAGGCGCCCGACGCCCTGGACGAGTGGGCCGACGAGGTCCTGGAGCGGGTGGGCGACCCCGAGCTGCCGCCGGTGGTCCCCGAACTGGTCTGTGTGGCCGACCTCGACTACGTGGCCGACGACCGCTGGCCGCAGGCCCTGGAGATGCTCTCCCGGGGCGCGCTGCGCGGGGCCGTGACCGAACCGGCCCGGGTGCTCCTGCCCGACGGCCGGGTGGCGGACGTGCCGTCCTACACCGCCTGGTGGCTGCGCACCCGCGCGCTGGTGGGCGGTGCCGCCCCGAACGAGCTGCGCGCCGCCGAGGCCGAGCCCGCGCTGACGGGGCTCTACGACGAGGCGCCCGCCGACGTCGACCCGGAGTTCGCCCGGGCGCTGGGCGTGCGCACCACCCTGGCCGAACTGCTGGCGGACCCGGAGGGCCCGGACGACCTGCTGGCCCGGCTGGCCGACCCGGAGCGGCACGTGGACCGGTCGGCGCTGCTGCGGATCTGGACGGCGCTGGCGGGGGTGGACGCCGACCTGGTCACCCCGCCCACGCGGGTGCGCGCCGTGCTCGGCGGGGCGATCGTGGTGGCCGACGCCGAGGACGCCGTGGTGGTGGACTCCCCGGACCTGCTCCCGCTGTTCGCGGAGCGGCCGCTGATCCTGACCGCCGCTCCGGAGGAGCTGGCCGACGTGCTGGACCTGGAGCTGGCGAGCGAGTCGGTGGACGGGGAGGTCTCCGCGGGGGGCACGCTGCGCCAGGTGCCGGCGGTCGCCGACCTGTTCCTGGACCCCGAGGGGGAGCAGCCGGACCGCACCTACCTGCACCACGCGGAGCTCGTCGTGGACGGGGTCGAGGTGGAGTGGTACGCGGGGGACGGCGTCGTGCACGCCTCCACCAGCGACGGCCTGGCCCGCGCACTGTGCTGGCGCGCCGAGCAGTGGGACCGCCGCCACCTGCTCGCGGCCGCGCTGCGCGAGCCGGAGGCGGCCCCGCTCCTGCTCGCCGAGGCCGACCTGGAGCAGTAGGCCCGCACGGGGCGGTCCGATATGTCCTAGAGGACGGCGGCCAGCCGGTCGCCCAGGCCGAGTTCGGCCTCGCCCCAGGCGGTGACCTCCAGCTCGTCGCCGACGGCCAGCACGCCCGGCCGGGTGACGGCGAACTTGGCGCCGAAGGAGACGCCGCCCCCGTCGGCCCGCCGGTACCCGGCCAGGGTGCGCAGCGGCTCCGGGCCGCGCTTCTCCCCCGTCTCCTGGTCCACGGTGGTGACCGCGCAGCGGATGCACACCTTGGCGTAGCCCAGCTCGGCCGTGCCCAGGCGCACGGCGCGGACGAGGTCCTCGGTGTGCGGCTCGGCCCAGCCGGACACCACGATGTTGGGGCGGAACCGGCGGATCGGCACGGGTTCGGCGCCGCGCTCCAGGATGCGCGCGTTGAGCAGGTCCAGCGAGGAGGCCGAGGCCATGAGCACGGCGGTGCTGTCGGCGAAGCCGCTGGTACCCGGGGTGAGCCCGCCGGTCTCCCGGCCGTGCTCCGTGGGCACCCGGACCAGGCGGCTGGGGGCGCCGAGCACCTCGGTCAGCCAGGCGGCGGCGGACGCGCCCTGGTCGACGCCGACGAACGGCTGCCTGTGCAGGGTGACGTCGAGGCGGGGGCCGTCGGGGTCGACCTCCAGCTCCAGCGGCTCGACCCCGTCGAACGACAGCCGCAGCGTGCCCTCGCCCGCCTCGGGGAGGATGCGGGCCATCCGCGGGTCCACGCGCTGGCTGCGGAAGCCGCCCGAGTCGTCCACGACCATGAAGGAGCGGTCGTGGCGGATCCCGGCCGGGGTGAGTTCCGCGGTGTCCAGGGAGATCCCCGCGCACCCCTTGACCGGGTAATGGACGAGTTCGGAGATTCGGGCCATGCCGAGCACGTTAGCGCATGGAAGGGGAGCCCCCGGTTTGCCCCCGGGCGCCGTACCCGCTGTACTTCTCATCGAGGCCTGGAAGGAACCGGGGCACGATCCGGTGCGTCCTCCCTGGCGTAACGAACCCCGCCGACATCCGAACCGACAGGACCCCTCCATGCGCACGATCCCCATCGCCCTGTTCGCGGCCGCCGCCCTCGTCGCGGTGGCGGGCTGCTCCTCCGACGACCCGGGCTCCTCCTCGGGCAACGGCGGAGTCGAGGAAGGCGCCCCGCCCGCGGGCAGTGAGCAGACCTTCGAGCCCGGCCGGCAGATCACGGTGGAGCTCACCATGGCCACCTCCGAGGACGGCGGCCGGAGCACCTCGTTCTTCTCGGGCTACCGCCCCACCGTCGAGTTCGAGTACCAGGAGCAGTCCACGACGTGCTACGCGCAGCTCCCGGTGGAGCTGCGCGAGTTCCCGCCGGGGGAGACGCACCGCATCGGCCTGGAGTGCGACGACGAGGTCGCCGCCCACCCGGACACGCCGGGCTTCCGGCTCGTCGAGGGCGACGCCGAGGTCGGGACGGGCGAGATCGTCTTCAGCGGCTGACCTCCGGGAGTTCCACGACACAACTAGATCAGCCTTGGCTTATATAGCCTGATGCTTATATGGTGGTCCCATGCACGCCTTCGACGTCCTGGGCGACCCCGTGCGGCGGCGTCTGCTGGAGCTGCTCAACGAGGGTGAGCGCGCCTCCGGCGAGCTGACGGAGGTCGTCCGGGCCGAGTTCGGCATCTCGCAGCCGGCCGTCTCCCAGCACCTGCGGGTGCTGCGTGAGAACGGCTTCGCCACCGTGCGCAGGGACGGCAACCGGCGGCTGTACGCCGTGGACGCCGCGCCCCTGCGCGACGTCGACGCCTGGCTGCGGCGCTTCGCCGCACGCTGGGAGCCGCACCTGATGGCGCTGGAGACCGAACTCGCCAGAGGCGCCCGCGAGCGCCGCGCCTCCGCGGACGAGGAGGACGGACGGCGTTCGCGGTGACCCGGTCCGGACGACGCCGGACCGGCAACCGACCCGACAGGGGAGTGGACCATGGATGTTCAGCGGCGGATCGACGAGGTCGGGCGCACGGTCACCATCAGCGGGGAAGGGGACGAGAGCACCGTCACCATCTCCCGCGACTACACCACCGGCGTCGACGACCTCTGGGACGCCTGCACCAACCCCGAACGCCTCCCGCGCTGGTTCGCCCCGGTCAGCGGGGACCTGGAACTCGGCGGCGCGTACCAGGTGGAGGGCAACGCGAGCGGTACCGTGCTGGCCTGCGACCCGCCCAAGTCGTTCCACATCAGCTGGGAGTTCGGCGGCGCGCGCAGCGACGTCCACGTCACGCTGACCCCGCTGCCCGCGGAGGGCGGCAGGGAGCGCACCCGGTTCGAGTTGGCGCACGTGGCCCCGCTGAGCGAGTTCTGGGAGCGGTTCGGCCCGGGCGCGGTGGGCGTGGGCTGGGACCTGTCCGTCCTGGGCCTGAGCCTGCACCTGGAGACCGGGTCCGACATCCCCGCGGAGCTCGAGGAGTGGGGCACCTCGCCCGAGGCGATCCGCTTCATGGAGTCGAGCGCCCGCGCCTGGGAGGCCGCGCACCTGGCCGCCGGGGCGGACCCGGAGGCGGTGCGAGCCTCGGCGGAGCGGACCATCGGGTTCTACACCCAGGCGCCGGACGAGGCGCCCGGGGACGCCCCCGAGTAGGACCCGGGCGGGCGCCCGGGCTCCGGGGCGGTGACGGGCGGGCGGTGTCCGGTCAGCGCGTGACGGTGAAGAAGCCCTCCGAGATGAGCGTCCTCAGGGCTTCGGGCACCCGTTCGCGCACCTGCACGGGGTCCTCGTTGATGAGCTGGGCGATGGCGTCCAGCAGCGGGCCCACCGGCATCGTCCCGTCGCAGACCCCGGCCAGCGCGGCCTCCACGGTGCCCACCCGGGCCACCCGGTGGAGCCCGCCGCGCTGGCGCAGCACGATCTTCTCCGGGTCCGGGGCGCCGGGGACGCCGATGCGCTCCTCCACCACGCCCGGGGCCAGCGCCACGTGCGCCGACAGCAGCGCGGCGTCGGTCAGCCGGTGCGCCGTCATCGCCCCGTCCACCACGGACGGGAGGTAGGGGCCCACCGGCTGCTCGATGTCGTGGCGCAACTCCTCCACGCGCACGGTCGCGTCCTGGGCGACGTCGTTGCGCAGGCTGATCCACCCGAACCCGATGCCCTTGATGCCCTCGCGCTCGAAGTAGTCCAGCCAGGCGTCGTAGCGGCGGGTGTACTCGGGGGTGCCGTGCTCGCAGGAGTCGCGCAGCCACAGCTCCACGTACTCCGCGGGGTCCTGCACGTCGCGCTGGACCACCCAGCCCGAGCAGCCGGTCCCGGTGACCCAGCCGCCGACGCGGTCCTCCCAGTCGTCGCCGTCGGAGTGCACCCAGTTGGCCAGGATCTGGCACCAGCCGCCCTCGGTGAGGTGGGCGGGCGCCCGGCGCACCAGCTCCGCGCAGACCGTGTCGCCCGGCAGGTCGGACTCCCGGTAGGTGTAGCGGGAGGCGTCGGGCGTGATGACGAACGGCGGGTTGGACACGATCAGGTCGAACCGCTCGCCCGCGACCGGCTCGTACAGCGACCCCGGGAGCAGGCGGACGTCGTGGACCCCGGACAGGGCCAGGCTGATCGCGGCCATCCGCAGGGCTCGCGGGTTGAGGTCGGTGGCGGTGATCTCCCGGGAGCGCGAGGCCAGGTGCAGGGCCTGCACGCCGCAGCCGGTGCCCACGTCGAGGGCGCGCTCGACCGGGCCGTCCACGATCAGCCGGGACAGGGTGGCGGAGGCGCCGCCCGCGCCCACCACGTGGTCGGGCCGGGGCACCTCCCCGCCGCCTGGGCGCACCTTGGGGTCGGAGACGACGAAGCCGGGGCGGCCCTCCTCCAGCTCCCAGGGGCCCAGGTGGACCAGGGAGCGCACGACGGCCCCGTCGGCGCGTTCGTCCACGGCGACCAGGCCCGCCTCGGCGAGCTCGTCCACGGGGAGGATGGCGCGGGCCGCGCGGGCGGGGATGGGGGTGCGCAGCCACCACAGGCGCAGCAGCAGCCCGAGGCGCTCCTCGCCGCCGGTGGCGCGCAGGGCGGGGACGAGCTCCTCGCGGGCCAGCGCGCGGGCCGCGGCGTCGCCCAACCGGTCGCGGACGCCGGACACCGTGTAGTCGGCGTCGATGAGGATGGCGCGCAGTCGTTCGGCGAGTCCGCGCGGGAAGGCTGTCTCTGGCACCCGTTCATTATCGGCCACCCGACCCACCAGGGCGTTCGGGGCGGGCCGTGCGCGGTGCCGGGTCAGGCGGCGGGCCGGTCGCGGTCCGCGCCCCGTTCGGAGGCCTCGGACCGCTTGCGCAGCAGGCGGGGGATGTACAGGAACCCGAAGACCCCCAGGCCCATGCCGGTCGCGCACACCCAGATCCACCAGCGCTCGGACTCGGGGAGCGCGTCGCCCATGAACAGCAGGACGACCAGCGCGACCGCCCAGGCGAGGGTGCCGAGCGCCGCGGGGACGCGGTAGTCGCTCTCGTGGACTTCGGGATCCGGCTGTCGGGGTTTGCGCACGCCTCCAGGCTAGCCGCACACCCCCGGCCGCTCCACGGACCGGTGGCGGTGAGCACGCTGATCAGGGAAACCTTCGTCACATCCGACCACCGGATCATCCGGGGAGATGGTGTTTTCTACGAAACCCGTGTGGAAGACGTGTCGGACGTTGTATGAAGATGCAACTAATCTGGCCCAGAATCCTAGTTGTCCGGTAACACGACCAGGTCAGGCTGACATCGTGAGCGCTACAAGCAAATCCCCCGTTACGAAGGGTCCCAGCGGACCCCTCGATCGCTACTTCCGCATCTCCGAGCGCGGTTCCACGCTCGGCACCGAGATCCGCGGCGGTCTGGCGACCTTCTTCGCCATGGCCTACATCGTCGTCCTCAACCCGCTGATCATCGGCACCGCCGAGGACGTCAACGGCGAGACCCTGGGCATCCCCCAGGTCGCGGCCGTGACCGCCCTGGTCGCGGCGATCTCCTCCATCCTCATGGGCGTGGTGAGCCGCTACCCGTTCGCCATCGCCGCGGGCATGGGCCTCAACGCCGTGGTCGCCTACGGTGTCGCACCGCTGATGCCGTGGTCCGATGTCTTCCTGCTGATCATCGTCGAGGGCCTGCTCCTGCTGGTCCTGGTGCTGACCGGCTTCCGCACCGCGGTCTTCGCCGCGATCCCGCCCGGCCTGAAGATGGCGATCGCGGTCGGCGTGGGCCTGTTCCTGGCCCTCATCGGCCTGGTCAACGCCGGCTTCGTCCAGGCGGGCGAGGGCACCCCGGTCCAGCTCGGCAACGGCGGCCTCCAGGGCTGGCCGATCCTGATCTTCGTCGTCGGCCTGCTCATCGCCATCGCCCTGTACGTCCGCAAGGTCCGCGGGGCGATGCTCCTGAGCATCGTCGTCGCCACCGTGCTCGCCATCGCCGTGGAGACGGCCCTGGGCGACGGCGGCGAGGGCCTCGGCTGGGGCCTGACCGTCCCCGCGCTGCCCACCGGTGTGGACGGCCTGGTCGCGCTGCCCGACTTCTCGCTCATCGGCCTGTTCGCCGACGGCGGCTTCAACGTGTTCGCCCGCTGGTCGGAGATCGGCTTCGCCACGGTGCTGATGCTGATCTTCACCCTGCTGCTGGCCGACTTCTTCGACACCATGGGCACCATGGTCGGTGTCGCCCACCAGGGCGGCCTGGCCGACGAGGACGGCAACATCGCGGGCACCCGCGAGGTCCTGGTCGCCGACTCCCTGGGCACCGTCTTCGGCGGTCTGGGCTCGGCCTCGGTGGCCACCCTCTACGCCGAGTCGGCCGCCGGCGTCGGTGAGGGCGCGCGGACCGGCATCGCCCCGATGGTCACCGGCCTGATGATGCTCCTCGCGACGTTCTTCACCCCGCTGGTGACCCTCGTCCCCTTCGAGGCGGCCACCCCGGTCCTGGTCATCGTGGGCTTCATGATGATGACCCAGGTCGTGAACATCGACTTCAAGGACCCGGCCATCGGCCTGGGCTCCTTCATGGCCATCATCATGATGCCCTTCACGTACTCGATCGCCAACGGCATCGGGTTCGGCCTGCTCACGTTCGCGTTCGTCAGCCTGGTCACGGGCAAGGGCCGCCAGGTCCACCCGCTGCTGTGGCTGATCTCCGTGGTGTTCCTCATCCACTTCGCCGAGGCGCCCATCTACGCGCTGATCGGCTAGCCCCTGTACGGCGGGAATTCCCGCCACCGTGAACGGCGTTGACCCGAATGATGAGTCAACGCCGTTTACCTTTTCTCGCCCGGAACGCTCCGATGACCGCATCAGTCCTTCTCCTCTCCCAGGGGAGGGACTGATGCGGCGTATCGCCATGTTCCGCTCACTGTCCGTGCGCAACTACCGCCTGTACGCGCTCGGCCAACTGCTCTCCAACCCCGGCACCTGGATGCAGCGCATCGCCCAGGACTGGCTGGTCCTCCAGCTCAGCGGCGGCAGCGGCATCGCACTCGGGATGACCACGGCGCTCCAGTTCCTGCCCATGCTGTTCCTCGGGCTGTGGGGCGGGGCCCTGGTGGACCGGCTGGACAAGCGCCGCCTGCTGGTGTTCACCCAGAGCACCATGGGCCTGCTCGCCGTCGCCCTCGGCGTGCTGGCCACCCTGGGGGCCGCCCAGGTCTGGCACGTGTACCTGTTCGCCTTCGGGCTCGGGCTGGTCACGGTGCTCGACAACCCCGGACGCCAGGCCTTCGTCCCCGAGATGGTCGACCGCGACCTGCTGACCAACGCGATCGCCCTCAACAGCGCCAGCTTCCAGCTCGGCCGGGTCACCGGGCCGGCCGTCGCCGGGCTGCTCATCGCCTGGATCGGCAGCGGGCCGGTCTTCCTCATCAACGGGGCCTCGTTCGGGTTCACCATCGTGGCGCTGCTGCTCATCCGCACCGCCGAGCTCAACCCCACCGAGCCGGTGCCGCGGGGCAAGGGGCAGATCCGCGAGGGCCTCGCCTACGTGAGCGGGCGCCGGGACCTCGTGCTGCTGCTCCTGCTGGCCGCATGCACGCAGTTCTTCGGCGCCAACGGGCAGACGCAGATCGCCCTGATGGTCAACAACGTCTTCGAGACGGGGGCCGCCGCGTTCGGCGTGGCCGCCGCCTGCCTGGCCGTGGGCGCCCTCATCGGCGCGCTGCTGGCGGCGCGCCGCGAGCGCCCGCGGCTGCGCCTCATCCTGGTCGGGTCGATGGTGTTCGGCGCCGGCCAGGTCGCCGCCGGGCTGATGCCGGCCTACGCGGCGTTCGTGGTGGTGCTGGTGCCCATGGGCATCGCCTTCATGACCTACGTGACGACGCTCAACGCCACCTTCCAGCTCACCGTGGAACCGCACATGCGGGGGCGCGTCATGAGCATGTTCCTGCTGGTGTTCATGGGCGTGGCCCCGATCGGCGCCCCGGTGGTGGGCTTCCTCGCCGACGCCTTCGGGCCGCAGACCAGCATGGTCATCGGCGGCACGTTCACGATGCTCGTGGTCGCGGTGCTCGCCGTGCCGCTCTTCCGGGTCAAGGGCGTGCGCGTGCGCGACCTGCTGCCGCGCCGCCGCGGGGCACCGGTCGCGGCGGAATCCGCCTCGGAGGAACCGGACGCCGGCGGGCCGGTGTCCGCCGCCACCGCCGTCGCCGCCGTCGAGGAAGGCGCGGCCGGCGCCCCGGCCGCACCCGGACGGCTCGCCGCGGCGCGCGGACCGGGCCCCGGTGGCGCCGGGGGTACGGAGCGGTGAACGGGGGGCCGGGCCGGGGGAGGCCTCGACGGTCCGTTGGGAGCGGTGAGCCGAGGATTCCACGAAGGAGCGCGGCGGCTTCCCGCCCTTGCCCGGTGCGGGTTCTGGTGGCACCCTCTTCGTCGAGGGAACCGGACCGGTGTTCCCGACCGACCGATGGGGTGTGCGCATGGATCCCGATGAGGACGCGTCTCCGATCTCCGATCTCCGGAACGCGACGTGGGATGCCGAGCGGGAACTCGAGTACGACCTCCTGAAGGACATGGTGCGGGACGCCGTCGGGGTGCTCTCGGCCATGGCGCACGCCGAAAGGAGGTCCGAGGCTCCCCGGGACGACGTCATCCGGAGGATCGACGAGCAGAAGGCCCGGCTTGCGCAGGAGCTGCGTGGGCTCCGGATCTCCGACACGGAGGGTTCCGTCCGCCTGAGGGCCGAATGCCTGGAGATCATCAAGGGCTACGGGGGTTAGCCCTGCCGGATATATCCCCCGAAGAGTTCGACAGGGTACGCCTCAGCGAAGCGGACAACCAGAGGATCTTCCTGGACGAGATCGTGCCGTTTCATCTCGAGGGTGCCGCGGTCCAGTCCGCCCCGCACCTGGTCGTCGTCGGCGGGGCGACCGGGTCCGGGAAGAGCAGTGTGACCGACCTGGTGCGCTACGCCTTCGACCGGCGCGGCGGCGCGCTCCACATCAACATGGACGACTTCAACCCGCACCACCCGGACTACACGATGCTTCGAAGGTCCGCCCCGGAGAAAGCCGGAGCGCTGTTGTGGAGTGATGGGCTCTCCTGGTGGAACAAGGCCCAGGAATACGCTCATCACCCCGATCGCCGGAACGATGTGGTCATCGAGTCCGCGCTTCGCGGTTCGGACGAGTTCGAGAACATCCTGGAGCGGTTCGGAGAGCAGGGATACCGCCTCAACGCCGCGCTCATGGGGGTCCCCGAGGCCGTGAGCCTTCAGGGCGGACTGCACCGGTACGTGGCGGCGATGGAGAAGTACGGTGTCGGTCGCTACGTGGAACCGGAGATCCACCGGGAGTGTTACGAGGGCGTCGAGCGCGCGGCCCGGGCGATCGACGCGGGGCGGCCGAGCGGGGTCGGAGTGGTGTTCTTCCAACGGGGCGGCATATCGAACACCCCGTCGGGAGGGATGTCCGCCGTGGAGCGGCTCGCCGTCGAACGCGGTCTGCCCCTCGGCGAGACACAGACCGGCCTGTTCAAGGCGACCCAGGAGTGGATGCGGTCGTCCATCGCCCGCAACGACGCCTTCAGCACCCGCGAGAAGCGGAAACTGCTCTCGGAGGTGGATGAGATCGACCGGCTGGCGCAGCCTCTGATGGTGCCGAGCGCCGCCGCTCTGCTGGTGAGGGGAGGGGCCCGCCGCCCCGGCCCCCGGGGGGCGGTCGCTCCGAGGGCCCGGGGCGGGCCCGGCGTCGGTCCCGACAGGGGCATCGAGCGCTAGGCCGTGTTCTTCCGGTCCTCCGCTCCGGCCCGCCCGTCGCCCGCCACCGCCCCCAACGGACGGCCTGACGTCCCGGCCCCCACCGGATCCGGCGCCTCTCGACCGCGGGAGCCCCCGGCACTACGGACCGTCCTCGTTCCTCGGACGTCTCCTCTGGGTCTTCCGAACCCACGCCGGCGCCTCACCGCCCCCCGCGGAACAGGCCGACGTCCAAAGAACAGGCCCTGGCCCGCCCTGTCCGGGCGGGATCGTGGCGGATGCGAGGATGCCCGCATGAGACTGTTCGTCGCACTGACACCGCCCGCCGCGGTCGCCGACGCCGTCCTCGGCGCCCGCGAACCGGGACTGCGCCACACCCCCGACCTGCACTGGACCCGGCCGGACGGGTGGCACCTCACCCTCGCCTTCTTCGGCGAGGTCCCCGACGACCTGCTGCCCGGCCTCACCGCAGCCCTGGGCGCGGCGGTCGGTGAACACGACCCCTTCGACCTCACCGTCGACGGCTGGGGCGTCTTCCCCCACCCCCACCGCGACCGCGCCGCCGTTCTGTGGGCCGGAATCGGCGGCGACACCGGCGCCCTCGCCGCCCTGAGCGCCGACCTGCGCGCCGCGGCGTCCGCCGCCGGCCTGCCCGGCGAGGACCGCGTCTACGTGCCGCATCTCACCGTCGCCCGCAGCCGCCCGCCCCGGGACCTCACCGGCCTGCTCTCCGAGCTGGGGAGCGGCCCGCGAGCGCCCTGGCCCGCCCGCGACGTGCACCTCGTGGAGAGCCGCCCCGGACGGGAGGACCGCTACCGAACCGCCCGGACCTGGGCGTTAGGCTGGAAAACCGACCCCGGACGACCGCCAGAGCGGAGCACGGCATGAGCATGCTCACCAACAACCACAAACAGCGGTGGCTGCTGCCCGTGGTGCTCGGCGCCATCATGCTGATCGTGCTGGTCGGCGCCCTCCTGGACTGAGCCGGCCGGACCGGCCGCCGGGCCGCCGCGCGGCCCACCTCAGGCGGCGGCGGACGCCAGCCGCACCGCGTGCGCGACCAGCGCCGCGTTGTCCTCCGCCTCCGACCCGTCCGGCATCCGCATGGTGTCCTCCAGGCCGATCCGGATGTCCAGCCCGGCGTCCAGGGCGTCCTCCAGCATCGGCCAGGCGGTCGCGTCCGAGCCGTGCAGCAGCCGCGGCGCCTCCACCCCGGCCCGCTCCAGCAGCGACAGGATCGACCGCGCGTTGCGCCGGGCGTCCTCCACCGCCACCTGGGTGGGTTCCACCAGCACCGCCGCCACCGGAACCCGCGTGGCGACCAGGATGCGGGCGGCGTCCACCGTCCACACCCCCGCCTCCACGGCCACGCGGCGGTCCTCCAGCAGGTGGATCAGGTCCACCGACCCCGCCTCGTGCAGGTTCACCGTCACCGCGTCGGGCAGCGCCGACGACGCCCAGCGCTGCACCAGGTCGTAGCGCCGCCAGGGGTCGGACTCGGCGGACAGGGCCGTGGTGAGCGACACCGGGACGCCGGGTCCCTCGGCGCGCAACCGCTCCATGAGCGGGCCGACCACCTGCGGCTCCAGCGATTCGGCGCCGCTCCGGTCGCGCGGGTGGACGTGCAGGTCGGTCGCCCCCGCGGCCACCGCGGCGTGGGCGTCGGCCAGCAGTTGGTCCACGGAGACGGGAAGGGCGGGGTGCGCTCCGGGACGGCGGTCCCCGTTCAGACAGGCGACGATCCTCATGGGTACTCCTCACGGCACTCCGTAAGCCGAATGTGCCCGTTCATCCCGGTCCGCAAAAGCCGTCCCGGCTGCGCGCCCGAATCCGCGCCCCCTGGCAGGATGTCCGTCATGAGACGACCGCTCGTGTGCGCCCTGGCCGCGCTGTCCGTGTTCCTCCCGGCGCCCGCCCTGGCGGAGCCGACGGTCCCCGACGGGGGCACCGGGCCCGACTACCCGCGCGGCGGCGAGGGGCCGGAGGGGTCGGAGGTCGCCTTCACCTTCCAGGACCCGCGGATCTCGGAGTCCAGCGGCCTGGCCCCCTCGCTGCGGCACGAGGGCGTGTGGTGGACCCACAACGACAGCGGGGAGCACCTCAGCGAGGTGTACGCGGTGGACGAGGAGGGGAACACGCTCGCCACCCTCACCCTGGCCCTGGAGCGGCGCGACTGGGAGGCCGTCTCCGTCGCCCCCGGGCCCGACGGGGAGCCCGCCGTCCACATCGGCGACATCGGCGACAACTTCGGCGGGGGCTGGACCGAGGTGCGGGTGTACCGGTTCGCCGAGCCGGAGGTGCTGGCGGACGCCGTCGTCGAGCCGACGGTGCTGACCTTCTCCTACGCGGACGGGGGCCGCGACGCCGAGTCGATGATGATCGACCCGCGCGACGGGCGGCTGTACGTGGTGTCCAAGGAGTTCTCGGGCGGGCTGTACGCCGCGCCGGAGGAGATCGACCCCGAGGGGGTCAACACCCTGGAGCGGATCGACTCGGCGCCGCTGTTCGCCACCGACGCCGCGTTCGGCCCGGACGGCACCCGCTACGTGATCCGCACCTACTGGGGTGTGACGGTCTACGACTCCACCGACGGGGTGCCGGGCAGGTCGCTGGGCGGGTTCGACCTGCCCGAGTCCGACCAGGGCGAGTCCATCGCCTTCACCCCCGACGGTACGGAGCTCATGGCCGGGACCGAGGGCCTGAACGCCCCGGTCTGGCGCATCCCGCTGGAGGAGCGCTACCGGTCCGGGCAGGCCGAGGCGGAGGAGGAGAGCGCGTTCCCCTCCCCGTCGGAGTCCGCCGGGGAATCCGCCGAGGACACCGGCGGGCGGGGGAGCGCGGTTCCCTTCCTCGTGGGCGGTGCCGCCGTGGCCGTCCTGCTCATCGGCGGCATCGTCCTGCTCGCCCGCCGCTCCTAGGGCGGGCACGGCCGGCGACCGCGGTCGCCGGGCCGCCTCCCGCCGCGCCGGGACGGTCGGGTCCGGGCCGCCCCGGCCGTGCGCCCCGCGGGAGACCGCCCGGCGGGCGCACGCCTTCCGGCGCGGGTGTGGACGAGGGCCGGTGAGGGGGTACGCCTCAGGCGGGGAGCAGAGCCGCCTCCACGGCGGCCGTGACGGCCTACCAGTGCCCGCGCCGGGCGGCGCGCTCCTCCGGGGGGCTCGGCTTCTCTTGGTGGAAGGTGAGCAGAGTGCGGGAGACGCCGACCCGGGTGAGACCGACTGGTCGATCGGTCATGGCGTCTCCTCCTCGTGTCGGCGGGACTCGCGCCGGGAGCGCAGTTCCCGGATCTTGTGTCGGTTGCCGCAGCGCCCCATGGCGCACCAGCGGCGCCGCCCGGGCCGGGAGCTGTCCACGAACACCCATCGGCAGTCCTCGGCGCCGCACTCGCGGATCCGGTCGGAGCGGGGCCGGTGAACAGGGGAAGAGTCCGGACGCCGCGCAGGGTCCGGGTGATCCTCGTTCGGCCCCCTCGGGGCGGTGCCGCGGCCGCTCAGCCGCTCTTCTGTGTCCTGCCTCGGCCGTTCTGCGGTCTCGTGGTGCTCCGGGGTGGCCGCAACCGGTCGTAGCGCCTCGGGGGCCCTGTTTTGTGCCGGTGGCCGGGCTGTCCATGCCGCGGGGTTCTGGTGCAGGATAGGGGCATGAGCGATGCCGAAGTGTCTTTGACAAAGGTGGAAGAGGACGTTCTGCTCTCCTTGGACGCCCTGGAGTATGAGAATAAGCCGATGACGAACTTCTTCGGTCCTGGAGATATAGCTGGTTATCCGGATCTGACAACCGATGTCGACGCGGTTCGCGATGCGCTGGTCACTCTGGTGGAGAAGAACCTGGTCAGTGAGTACGGGGGGCAGTATCAGCTCGGCTCTGAGTCCTCCGATGCGGTATGGAGGGTCAAGCGGAAGCGCGGAGAGATATAGCTTTACCGGGCCCGGGCTCATCTTCTGGGCGTCGGGCCCTTAGTGCTCAATCTCTCTCGATGGAGGGCTTCGAACTGTTATTTGGCGTTCGTCGAGGTGAGGTGGAGGGCGACTGGTGCGGGCTGTTGGTGTTCTGTCGGGTTTGTTTCAGGTGGGATCCCTGGATCGCGGTCGCCATGAACCCGGCCGCCACGTTCCCGCTTTCCGATGGGGCCTCTATCGCCCCCATGCGTTCGATCTCTTGTCCCTGTTTTGCCGAGAATATATCAGAAGGGAGCATGCGCGATGCGGCTCCGGTGACCAGGGTTTTTATTTCGCGCTCCTCGGTCCGGTAATTAAGTTCGTAGCCGAGGTATTGGCCAGTGTTGTTCGTGATGAGCCGCCCGGTGACTTCACCGCCGTTCTCGCGGCACCAGTCGCGTACCGGGTCCAGGACCTTGGGCGCCCGCGCCACACGCCCTAGACAGGCGACGTAGGCGCCACCGGTGTGACCCGCTGCGTGAAAACGTAGAGAACCATCAGGGGCGTGAGACGTTTCCACCGCTTCAAGCCGAGCGTCGTGGACCGAGAGTCTGCCGTCTCCGCCGTGTTCCCGGTCGTGCTTCTGACGTAGCGTCAGGTACTGCGCGTCGTTCGACAACACCCAGGGAGCCTGACCGCCGACCATGGTGACCCGAGCGTTGGGGTTCGCCTCTAGGATGATCTCCGCATTGGCGATCGCTGCTCCTCCCGCCCCAGCGATTAGCCACTCATCGGTGATGTTCGGGTCATATCGGCCATCTCCCACATCGTCACCGATGAGGAGGCGTCCCGGGGCGTCCTGGGAGGCGCGGTCCCAGGTGTCCACGGCTTTCAAGGTCTTCATGGCCTCTGACATGTCCTTGCTGGAGTGAGACCCCACTCCGAACCGTTCCGCCGTTTCGAGGGCCTCCTGGGCGCTGCCCGGGGTGTCGGGGAGTTTCTTGAGGCGTTCCGCCGCGGTCAAGGACTCCGGGATTCCGCTCCTGCGGATCTCGTCCGCCAACACCTGTGTGGCTTCGGGGAGGGTCGGGATGCTGCGCGAAGCGCCGGGGATGATCTCAGGGGGCACCCCGGTCGCCACCACGGGTGTTCCCTTGACCTCGACGGTGACGGGGTCGCCCCGGTCGCCTGCCGGGGTGATGGTGGCGAGGAGTCTTCCCTGGTCGTCCACGGAGAGCGCGGCGTGTCCGTCGACGACCGGTCCCTTCACCGCCGCCTCGTTCTCCCAGAGCCGGATCGCGTCCAGCGGAACGCGGTCGTTCGGGCCGACGAATGCCGCCGGATCGCCCAAACCGCTCTTGGGCAGGTGCCTCACCTGCTCTGCGGACTGGACGATGCCCCTGATGGGGTCCACGTGCCAGCGTCCCTTCCCGTCGACGACCAGTTGGTCCGGGGAACGGCCGGCCAGTGCGGCACCGCCGCCGATCATGAGCGACACCTTCGGGTACGAGCCCTCCGGCAGGGCCTCGGCGTTCCTGCGCAGGGCCTCCACGGTCTGGTCGCTCTTCCGGGCGCGCACCTCACCCGATCGCCGGGCCATTTCCGCCAGGTCCCGTTTGTCCGGCCGCGAACCGGTGGGGTCGAGGAGGGCCGCTGACGACGTGGAGGGGGTGAGCAGTCGACCGGTGTCCTGCTCCCGGCTCTCCCGGAAGGCCCGCAGGGCCGCGGCGTCGCGCTCGGGAAGACCGCGCAGAGGGACACCCAGTTCCCGGTACATCGCGTGGGCCTGGGAGGACAGCGCGTGGCCGTTCGCGATCCGCTCCCACCCGGGGAAGGGGGCTCCGTTCCACGAGGGGGAGTCCTCGCGCAGGGCCAGTACGTCGAGCCGGTTCGAGAAGCCGTCCCGCGCCGCCCGGCGCAGGTCGGGGGATGCGTCGGGCAGGTGTGCGATGTGGGCGAGCCAGTTCAGCTCGCCGACGCGCCCTGCGTCCTCCGGTGACAGCCGGGTGTCCCGGGACCGGTCGAGGGCGAGGAAGAAGGAATCGCGGCGGGCCGACAGATCCGCCGCCGTGTCCTCCCTGACCTGGAAAAGCTCACCGGACTCGTAGGCGAGTGCCATGCCCACATCGTTCGGCCGCACGTCCTGGGCGATCTGTAGCACATGGTTCTGGGAGAAGGAGTTGACGTGTACACGTCCCACCTCTCCGGAAGGAAGCGGTACCGCCTCCGTTCGCAGGGTGAAGGGGATGCCGTTCCTGTCCTGGAACGCGAGAAGGATGTCGGTCGTTGGTCTACGAGCAACGGGGGGCACCGGAGCCGGTGTGCACCCGTGGAAGTCGCGGAGGATCACCGGAAGGGCGGCAGTGGCCTCCTGCAACACCCTTTCCCGGTCGGGGGTCGATTCCCTGCGTCCGCTGCTGAGGGGGTCGGGGAACAGGTCGGTCACGTCTGCGGTCTCCTAAGCCGGGGGCGTGGCATTCAGGATCGTGAATACGATAGGAGCATATAGTCCGGGTGCGCCCTTCTCCGTGGAGCATTGCTATAGTCCGGACCATGCTCGAAGCGCGCTCGATTGCCGAAGCCCACCTCTACCTGGAGATTCAGGTCTGCCGGACGTGCAATCTCAGGTGGGACGGGGTGCGGCACGCTTTGAGAACCCTCGAGGACCGCCCCGTGGCCGTCTACTCGCTTTCGTGCTCTTCCTGCGGTGCCCGGGATCAGTTGGAGTTCCTGATGCCGCGCGAACCCCTCCCGCCCGGCCCCCTGGGCGGGAACGAGCCGTCCGAGATCATGGACCCCGGAGAGTTCCACGCCGCCTCGGACGTGTACTTCGCCCTTGCCCGTGACGCCGTTGAGCAGGCGAATCCCGGAGATTATGAAAAAGTCGCGACCCTTCTCCGGCGTTCGGTCTACGCGCTCGCCGAAGTCCCGAAGTTCATCCCGCCGTCCGAGGACCGGGTCCCCCCGGAGCTGATCGTTTCGGAGATCGGCAGGGCGTCCTACGAGAGGAACCCCGACCGGTTCGTCCGCGACCGGATCGAGTACGAGATCCAGGACCTCCTGAACCTGATGCAGCGCTATCTCCCCGACGCCGGTCCGGTGCACTGACCCCTTCCCGGGGAACACGCCGCAGGCGCGGTCCGAGCCGCGGCACGGAGCCCCGCGCCCTCCAGGGCGTCCGGTCCGGCCGGGGCGGCGCGGTTCCACGGACAGATGGATGCCGGGACCGCGCCGACACGGGTCCGAGGCCTCCGGCGGCGGACGCCCGGCTCCGCCCCACGGACCGGAACGCCTCCGGCTCCCCGCACGGCCGACGGCGAGGCGTCCTTCGCGCGCCGCATCCCACCGGAGTCCTCTCCGAGGCGCCGTTCCCTCCGATTTTTTGAACTCCGGGGCTGCCACCTGCAGTGATGGCGTGCCGTTCTGATCCGGAAATGGAAACGAACCGGAACGCCCCCGTGTGAATCACACAGGAAGAACACTCACAATCCCTGTCTCAGGGATGGAGTACTGTACCTCCGGTGGCAACACCTGTCCGAATTGACCTTTTTCAACAGGTGAACGGGGTCGTCGACACCAAGGAAAAGAGGACATGCGCAGAGACCACAGTACGGTCCCCTCGTTTCCGAAGATCTCCGCGGAGATCCTCGACGAGGTGACGGCCAAGGTCACCGTGAGCGGAATCGTCAGCTCGGTGACCGGTACCGACCTCAACGCGACGCGTGCCGAGGTCGTCCGGCTGATCTCGCTCACCGCGAAACGACTCGGCCGCCCGGTCCGCGCACTCACCGTCGAAGGCGGAGAGGAATGGCCTCTCGTCATCTACCCGGACGGAGTCGTCGAGAGCGACACGACCGCCGACCCCGGCAAGCGCAAGGGGAGGAAGAAGCAGGCGGGCCGGGGGTCGAAGGCCAAGGGCGGTACCGCGCCGCGGACCCCTGACGAGACCCCCGCGCCGAGCGGCCCCTCGGCGGCCGACGCGTTCGTCTCGGGCGGGGTCCCCCATGCCACAGCGGTCCCCGGAGAGCGGCCCCCCGCGCCCGAGGTGCGCGTGGACGAGAACACCGAGGCGGAGCCGGTCCGGCCGCGCCCCGCCACCCCTTCGCTTTTCGAGATGGTCGTACAGAGCCTGGAGGAACGTGACCGGGTCCTGTCCGCCGAGCAGAACCGGAACCCGGCCCCGGAACCCCCTCCGGTCGTCCCGCAGGGCGGGGCCGTGCGCTCTTCGGCGGACGCCTCCGCCCCTGCGCCCCTCTCCGCGCCGGGTTCCCGGTTCCCCGGGCCGGGGCCGGTGACGGCCGGAAGCGACGATGCCCCGGGCCCGGAGCCCCACGGACCGTCCGCGCCGACTCCGGCGGCCTTCGCGCCGTCCGGGCGGTTTTCTCCGGAGCCCGCCCCCCGGGAAGGGGCCGGGGCGATGCCGCCCGCGCCTTCCGTACCCGCTCCGCAGCCCTCGTCGGGATACGCGCACGGCGTTCCTTCCCACAGCGGTCCCACGGGGGAGCCCGCACCCGATTCCACGCCTCCGGTGTCGGGGCCCCCGCCGGGCCCCCACGCCCCCCGGCCCGCCCAGGGAGGCCCCCGGACGACCCCTCTCCACGGTGTCCCCGCGGGGCAGCCGACACCTCCTGCCCCCGCTCCGCAGCCTGCGCCGGGGTATGGGCACGGCACCCCTTCCCACGGTGTTCCCGCGGGTCCGCCTCCGGGTGTCCCCGTTCCGCCCGCCCCCCGGCCCGGTCCGGGCCCCGAGGCGGAACCCCTCCCGGCGGACCTCGGGGGCGGGCCCGGCCAGGGCGGCGCCCCCGCCGCACTCACGGGTCCCTCGGAAGCGGCCGAGTTGTGGAACACGGTCATCCAGGAGATCAACAGCGAACGCGGCGCCCACCCGGGGACGGTGCCGCCCGTGCATCCCATCCCCGCTCAGGAGGCGGTCGGCCCGCCCATCTCCGCACCGCCCTCGCGGCGCCGCAGGTTCGGCCTCGGCGGGCTCCTGGGTCCCCGTGTGCCGGAGTGGTCCGCCCCTCCGGAGAACTTCCACGCCCGTATGCAGGTGCCCATCGCGGGACACCGCCGTATCGCCGTCCTGAGCCTGAAGGGCGGTGTGGGCAAGACCACCACCAGCGTCCTCCTCGGATCCCTCATGGCGTCCCAGCGGGAGAGCAGGGTGGTGGCGGTCGACGTCAACCGGGACATGGGGACCCTGCGTGACCGGGTACCCCTGCAGACCGGACTCACCGTCCGCGACCTCTTCCGGGACGCCGCATCCATCAGGGGTTTCACCGAGCTGCGGGGTTACGTCTCCGCGAACGAGGAGAGGATGCACGCCCTGGTCGGCGACCAGGTCTTCGGTTTCCGGGAGGTCGAGGGACGGAACGGCTACGGTGTGGTCGCCGATGTCCTGGAGCGGTACTACGACATCGTCCTCAACGACTGCGGCACCGGTATGGGCAACCCGGGGATGCAGCGGGTGCTGGATCTCGCGGACCAGGTCGTGGTCGTTCTCGAACCCGCCTCCGACGCGGTCCGGGCCGCGGAGGCGACCTTCGACTGGCTGGGCAGGAACGGCTACGCGGATCTCGTCTCCGGAGCCATCGTCGTCATTTCCAAGGTCGACCGGAGATCCGCGTCGTCCCCTGACATCGACACCCTCGAAGCCCGTTTCAGCGGGGCGGTGAGGGCCGCCGTCCGGATCCCCTTCGACGAACACCTCGCGTGGGGGAGGGTCATCCGGTTCCAGGAACTGCACGAGTCCACGCGCAACGCGTGTTCCCATCTGGCGCTGCTGAGCGTGGAGGGGCTCGCGAACATGCAGAGGTCGGGTGTGTGAACCGCCGCCCGGGCGAACCCCGTTCGAGGCCGCGGAGCGCTCCCGGTGACCGGGGCGTCCCAGGGGATGCCCCGCCCCCGCCAATCCGCCACGAGGAAGAGTAGAGGTCCAGGGTGGAGATAGACCAGAGATCGGACGGAGCCCAGGAGGCCCTCCTCCAGGCCGTCCACCTCCAGATGCGTATCGCCCAGACCTTCGGCCGGGCGGCGAACCGCCATGTCATGGACAGGTTCCGTGATCTTCCACGGGTGAACGAGGCCCCCACCCGGGTGCGCCCCCAGACCCGCAGGGAGCGGCGTGCCCAGTGGCGCGAGGACCGCGGGAAGTTCGCCGGGGTCGGTCGGGCATCCTGGTGGCGCGACGCCACCCCCGCCAAGATCGCGGACGCGTCGGCGGCGGTCCGGCGCCAACGGGGCAACAGCCTGCGGGCGCGGCTGGCCGGTTGGCTGCTGAACCGGGGATACCGGCGGCTCACCGGTGTGAACCTGGACGAGACCGTGCAGGTCTTCGGCCCGCAGTCCCCGCACCAGGCGGTGGGGAACCAGGGCATGGCCCAGGGGTTCGCCGAACTGGTTCCGCGCACCTTCGAGGAGCAGCGCGGCCTGGAGGAGCTGCGGCGCGAACTCGAGCGCATGTCGCGCGAGATCGACTACCTCCGTGAGCGGTTGGGGCTTCCCCCGCTGAGCCCGGAGGAGCGGCAGCAGAACGGAACCGCGGCCGAGCAGGAGGGCGTTACCCCCCACCGCGAGGCGGAGGAGGAGTCCGACCGCGAGGCCGCCGCCGAGGCCCCCGAGGCGGAGACCGAGTCCGGTCGGGACGTTGAGGAGGAGCGGGAGGAGGCCGCCGAACGTCCCGAAGCGGAGGCCGGACAGGACCAGGAGGCCGAGCAGGAGGCCGTCGGGCGTCCCGAAGCGGAGGCAGAGACCGGGCCAGAGCGGGACGGGACCGCCGAGCGGTCCGAGCCGGGGGCTGAGGAGGAGCGGGCGGAGGAGAGTCCCGAGACCGAGGCCGGAGAGGATCGCGAACCCGCTGAGAACGCCCGGGAGGAGGCGGCGGACCGCCCCGGCGCGGAGACCGAGGGGGACAGGGGGGCCGAGGGGCCCGCGGACGGGGCGCCGGCGATCTCCGAAACGGACCAGGAGTTCGGCCACCGGGAGACGGCGGAACACACCGGAACGGAGGCTTCCGCACCCGAGGTGAACGGGACCGCTCCGGCGGAGGACCGCCCCCAGGCCGCCTCCGAGGCGGTCACCGGTGGAGAAGGCCGGGTGGACGAGTCCTCCACCGCCGCGGAAACGGGCCACGGGCGACCGGCGCCGACGGCACCGGGGACGGACAGCCGCCATCTGCTCACCCGGACCACGGGGGCGACGCGACCGGGGGCGGCCGCCGGACCTCAGGACCCCGCCCCGGCCCGGGGCGGGGCCGGAAGCCATCTGGACCGCGGTCCCGGGAAGGACAACGGCATGGGCGGTCGCTGACGCCCCCGCATGAGCGGAACGCCCGGTCGGAGTCCCCGACCGGGCGTTCCGCTCATGCGGCCTCAGACGTGGGCCCGTGTGCGTCAGTATTCGGGGAAGTACCCCGGCGGCGGTGGGTCATGGGGCAGGGGCTCGCCGTGTCCGTTGCCGTCCTCTGCCGTGGCCATGGGGCCGTCCGGGGAGAGCAGGATGCCCATGTGGTAGTCCGCGTGGTCGCGCAGCCAGGTGCTGATACCGGTGGAGGGGTCGTTGCGCAGGCTCTCCCACGACCGCCAGACGGCGTCGACGCGGATGAGCGCCTCGGCGTTCTCCCACCAGCGCGCGGACCAGCGGTACTGGTTGCGGACCCCCACCCGCCGTTTGTAGACGTGGCGGAAGTAGTTCTCGAAGAAGTCGACCGCGTTCCTGTAGTGGAGGCCTTCGGCGTCGTCGGCTTCGCCACCGCTGTTGGCGTATTCGTTCAATTCGTTCAGCCAGTCCTCATTGCCGGCCATGCCTCCGATCCTTTCCTTGTTCCGGGGCCGGTCGCCTTCACCAGTGGATCGGGAAGGTCTCGCTGTGCTCGGGGGCGACGGCACCGATCTCGGTGGGCTCGGCACTGCCGTCGACGGGCACGGAGTACCAGCCGCTGGAGCCGTCCGGGGCGGTGGAGCGGAACAGGATTTGCGTACCGTCGGAGGAGAGGACCGGGGTGGTGTTGGTCCGGTCGCCGCCCTGGATGAGGTGGCGGACCGGTTCCGGCTTCAGCTCAAGGGTCTGGGGATCGAAGCCCACGATGGTGAGGTTGTCGCCTTCCACCAGCAGTTCGTGCTCGCCGACCATGAAGACGGGCCGCTGCCCGTTCAGGGCCGATTCGGAGTCCTCGTAGTCTTCAAGGGTTTTCACCCAACCCTCCGGCGGATCGAAGGTGGCCGCCGGCAGCTCAGTGGACACCGGGGCCTCGGTCGCGGAATCCCTTGCCCGGGTCCACAGGAAGCCCGTGGAAGTCTCCACGTAGAGGTGCCCGACGAGAGTGCCTTCACGGTTGGAGAAATGCCTGACGTACTCCCGGCCCCCTGTGACGCTTCGCTCCCAGGAACCCTCGTACTCCGGCGAATCGACCGGAAGGAAGTTCGTCGCGTAGATGTGGCCGCTGTAGGGGTCGAGGATGATGCGGTCGCAATCGGTGCAGGAGCCGACCTCCTGGACGTCTCCGCTCGCGGGGTCGACGCTTTTCACGGTGCCCTCTTCACCGTCGGGGACCTTTTCCAGGTAGTAGACGCGACCGTCGTTGTGGTTGTAACGGGGGGAGAACTGGCCGACGGTGTCGCTGAATCCGGAACCCTCGTTGCCTGGCAGGAGGGCTTCCACCGTGCCGTCGGAGGACATGGCGCCGATGGTGGTGATCAGGGCGCTGTCGACCTGCTCGTCGAGGGTGACGAGCAACTGTGAGGTCTCGGGGATGAACAGCCCGGCCAGCTCGTGAGCCTGATTGCGGCTCAGCGGCCACCACGAATCGGACCCGTCCTGGCCGTCCTCGTAGTTGATGTCGCAGTCGGGGAGGGCGGTGGTGAACTCACCTTCGGGCGTCCGCCCGCTGCCCTGCCGGGGCTCTGCGGCGGCGGTGGCACCGAGGGGGTTGTAGGAGTGCTGTGCCAGGAGGCTTCCGTCCTGATCGGAGAAGCGGTAGGCGTTGATTGCCCCGTCTGCGCAGTCCATGGCGAGGAAGCCCTCTCCGGCGAGGGGCTCCTGGGCCGCGGCCTCCCCGGGGGCCTCACCGCCTCCGCCGTCCCCGCCCTCGCCGCCACCGCCGCAGCCGGTGGCGAACATGATCACGGCGGCCAGAGCGGCCCCGTGTTTCCAGAGGGAGGGGTGTGAGCGTTCTTCGGGCATGACCGGTCCTCGTTCTTCTGAAGGTCGGGATGGGGGAGATCAGGGCTCGTAGGTCTTCAGGGAGGAGAGCACTTTCTCCTTGTGCTTGCCGGACATCCACGGCACCGTCTCCACCAGCGTCGGCGGGGTGCCGGAGGCGATCACCACGGCCCTGCCCGGCGGCATCGAGCCGAGGTCGGAGACCTCCATGGTCCGCTGCCTGTCCACCTGCCAGGAGACGGACCGCCCCTGCCTGCCACCGGAGACCGAGGCCCTGTCGACCTCGTGGTCGCCGATGAGCTGGGAGAGCTCGTTGAGGAACTCCACCTCGGAGACACCGCCGCCGTACATCTTGATGTTGGAGGCCGACCAGAGCTTGCGCATGCCGCTCTGCCCCCACACGTCCACGCCCTGGGACCAGGACTGGAGGATCGTCATCAGGATGATCCCGCGGGAGCCGTAGTGGGAGTACAGGGACGGGAGGTCGTTCCAGCGGCACACGTTCGCCGCCTCGTCGAGCACCCCCAGCAGGGGTGTGCTCAGGCGTCCGCCCCGCTGGGTGGTGGCCAGTTCCTCCGCCGCCTCCACCACCGCGACCGTCAGGGCCGTCACCAGCGGCCCCGCACTCCCCTTGCCCTCCTTGGACAGGGAGTACAGCGTGCCGCCCCCGGCCACGAACTCGTGCGGGTCGAAGGGCGGCCGGGTCTCTCCGCCCTCGCCCTCCTGCGCGGAGATCCACGGTGCGATCTGTCGGCTCGTCAGGCACGAGACCATCTGCATGGCGGTCCCGTACACGCCCCCGCGCTGCTTCTCGGGGGAGTTGACCACTCCGGAGACGTTGTCCGCCACCAGGTTGTACCCGTGAGCCGAGAGGATGCCCACGGCCTCGTCGTCGTGCGGGCGGGTGAGCCACGTGTACACCTGGAGGATCGACCGGCCGTCCAGGGCTGCGGCGAGCAGCAGACCCGCGAGCAGGTCCTGGGCCGCCCCGTCGAAGAAGGCGTCGGTCTTGGCGTCGGCGTCCCGTGACCCCGCCACGAAGTGGCCCGCGAGCCGGGCGGCCTTCACCTCGTCGGTGACGTAGGACAGGGGGTTCCACCACCACTCGGGCCTCTCCAGGGCGATGCCCTGGGGGTCGAAGACCCACACGGGGCCCGAGCCCTGGCGCACTCCGCGGGTGGCGTCGACCACGTCCCGCTTGTTGCTGGTGACGAGGACGGCGCCGGGCGCCTCCAGGATGGCCGGGATCGCCCGCGAGGTCGTCTTGCCCGTGCGGGGGCCCCAGATGTCGACGTGCATGTCCTCCCAGGAGCCGTACAGCATGCGGCCGTCCCGTACGGAGCGCCCGATGGGCACCCCGGGGGAGCCCCGCACGCCGAGCCGCTCGGCCTTGGCGCGGGCGCCCTTCTCCGACAATCGCTCCAGGTCGTCCCCGCGGCCCATGTGGGCGGCGGAGGAGTCCACCCGCGCCCGCGAGCCGCGGCGCATGAGCAGGACGAGGGTGAAGACCAGGACGATCAGGATCCACTGCCCGCCCAGGACCACCGTCTGGGGCATCCCCCAGGCGATCCTGCCGCCCAGTACGCCGAACAGGACGTCGAACGGATTGGCGGGGGCCTCGCCTCCGCCGACGCGCACCGCCACCCAGACGGTGCCCAGCACCAGCACCACGGTGGCGATGAGGACCCAGATGAGCACCGCTTCGGTGTTCATCCCGGTCGGGGTCTTACGGGCTCTGCTCATCCTGTGCTCTCCTCGACCGGGTCCTCGGCCCCGGAGCGCTCACCGGCCTCCCCGTCCTCCGTGACCGCGCCGGTCCGGGAGACGGTGTGCCAGAGCTTGTTGGTGTCGTTGATGGACTTCTCCGCCTCGGTCAGCTGCACCTGCACGGGGATACCGGGACGGCCGCCGACCTTGACGAGGAACTTGCCGCGTCCGGGGGGCGCGCTCTCGGCTCCCGCGTGGGAGTCCCAGGCCGGGGGGTCCTGCCAGGAGCCGAGCATCTCCTGCTCCGCCAGGGAGAAGGGGACGACGGAGGACAGCATCGGCATCTCGGCGCGGGGCAGGCCGCCGCACACCACCATGCCCGAGCGCTCCACGAACCCCTTGGCCTTGTTGCGGTCCTCTTCGCTCGGCAGTGACATGAGGTCGCTCATGGTGTGCGAGATCATCGCCATGCCCACACCCCGCTGGCGGTTGAGGCGGGTCAGGGCGTCGACCCGGTCGACCATCCCGTGGCCGGCGCGCAGGGCCCGCCAGAGCTCGTCCAGGATGACGAAGTAGTGCCGCCGCGGTTCCAGGCCCGCGTCCGCCAGGGCGTGGGAGAGGTTGATGGTCGCGAACCCGGTGGACCAGCAGGCCAGTAGCACGGCCGCCTGCAGGTCCATCTCGGTGTCGTCGATGCCGGACACGTCGAAGACGACGGGCCGGTCGCGCTTCATCGGGGTGGTGGTCGGCCGGGAGAAGGTCTCTCCCAGCCGCCCGCCGCCCACCAGCCCGATCAGCGATGCCTCCAGGTGGTCGGTGACCTCCTGGTAACGGGTCAGGCTCCCGCGGTCCAGGGCGACCTGTCGGACGGCGTCGGGCGCGTCCTGGATGCATTTGAGGAGGTCGTTCAGCACCGGGGTGCCCTGGTGGCGCTCGTCCAGCACCTTCAGCGCGCGGTCGAGGATCGTCTCCTCGCGGTCGCTCACGGGGGCCGACCGCATGATGGTGAGCAGGGCGGTGACCATCGTCAGCCGACGGCCGTGCACGTCCGCCATGAGCTTGGTCCGGGCATCGGCGGGCAGCCGGTGGAGCTCCTCGCTCGCCTGGCCCGGGTCGAGCACGTTGAGGTGGCCCTGTCCGCGGCCCAGGCTGATGACCTGGCCGCCCAGGGCCTCCACCAGGTCGACGTAGTCGGGCTTGAGGTCGCCCAGGATGAACGGCTGCACGCCGTAGCCGGACAGGCCGGTCGCCATGCGCCGGGTGATGGTCGACTTGCCCAGACCGGGCTTGCCCAGCACGAACATCGACGGGTTCGAGATCAGGTTGGCCCGCTGGAACCACGAGATGGGGTCGCAGCACAGCGTCGCCCCCGTCATGATGTTGCGCCCGATCGGCACACCGACCATCGGTGTGCCGCTGCCGACCGCGAACGGCCACAGCCCGCACACCTGCACGGTCGTCCCGCGCCACTCCGGGGCCATCTCCACGATGGTGGACTCGCCCGCGCCGTAGGAGGTCCAGCCGCGCGGTCCGGGTCGCTTGGGCTGTACCTTGGGCGCTTCGACGGCCTCAGGGCGGCTGCGGAAGCGGTCCGTGCCCCCCTTGCGTCGTTTCCGGCTCACATCTGCTCCCTGATCTCCACGGGAATCCTCAGGTGCATGG
This sequence comes from Nocardiopsis sp. NPDC006139, assembly GCF_040614155.1. Taxonomy (NCBI): domain Bacteria; kingdom Bacillati; phylum Actinomycetota; class Actinomycetes; order Streptosporangiales; family Nocardiopsidaceae; genus Nocardiopsis; species Nocardiopsis sp. NPDC006139. The sequence goes on along the minus strand of NZ_JBEXTT010000012.1, from coordinate 109,741 downwards.
GCAGGACGATGCCCAGGGGAAGGCCTGCGGCGAAGGTGGAGTCCTGCGCTCCGTAGGCGGGACGCAGCCGCAGCCGCGACGCCGCCGACAGGTTGGCGATCGCGGCCCGGGCGTCCGCCTCCTTGTCCAGGTCCTCGACGGTGGCGGTGACGACCATCCCGAAGTTCACCAGGCCCGCCCCCGCGGCCTCCTCCGCTGCCGTCGCCCGGGCCGAGCGGGTCGCGAGCATGTCGCGCGCCGTCGGCTTGGCACTCGATGTGGCCCGGAACTCGGCGGCCCGCAGGTCCGCCTCCACCACACCTGCCGCCTTCGCCGGGTCCAGCGGCCGGTACAGCAGGGTGACGCGCTTGCGCGCGATGTCGGGGTGTGGGGCGAGCAGCCGGGTCAGGATGCTCGACTGCACGTTGCCCCGCGGTGCGGCGGTCATGGTCCATGAGATGGACAGCGCGCTGTCGTGCCTGATCTTGTCCCAGCCGGCCTGGTGGGCGGTGGGACCCACGTCCGTCCACTCGATCTCGGGCACCTCGCCCGCCGAGTGCGCCTCGTCGATGAGGACGGCGGCGGCCGGGTCGTAGGCGACGCGGATCACCTCGCACAGTTCCTGTGCGGGCAGCGGCCGGGCGGCGCCGGCCCCCGTCGAGGTCAGGGCCTGGGTGAGGCCGGGGAGCCGGGCGGCGAGGTCCCGGCCCATCTCCTCGGGGGTGATCTTCTTGTCGCGTCCGGGTGAGAAGGTCAGTGCCACGTACGCCCGGACCAGGGAGGAGCCGTGCGGGTAGGCGTCCACGGTCTCCAGGAGGACCTGCCGGGCGAACAGGGGGGACTGCTCGTCGATCTGCCCGACGACCTCGCGGTGCAGCCGGGTCCCGGTGTCCGGGGAGGTCTCGACGGTCACCGAGGCGGCGACCAGGTCCGGCTCGTCCCCCAGGTTGGCCAGCCAGTGGCCCCACTCCGCCACCCAGGAGTCGACCTGCTCGACGTCCACCAGGGCGGCGCCGTCCGGCTCGGTCGCGACGACGACGGAGAAGTGGTTGCCGTTGGAGGGCAGGTGCAGCAGGGCGAACGGGCGGCCGTAGGAGTCCTGGTGCTCGCTCAGCCGCAGTGGGGCGGCGATTCCCGGAAGCTGGTAGCGGCCCCAGGGCACACGGCCCAGCGGACCGGAACGGTAGAGGTGGGCGCCAAGGGAGCGCGCCTTCCACCAGAGCATCCGTACTCCCATCTTCGACATGGTGCTTTTGCCGTGCTTGTCCTTGGTGAGCACGGCGAGGAGGACGATGCCCAGGACCGCGCCGGCGATGGCGCCCCGGAGGAGCCCGGCGACCATCACCACGAAGACGATGATCACCAGGCTCCCGAGGAGGAAGACCGTGCCGAGCGTTCCCAGCCCCATGAGGCCCGCCGACGCGGGGACCCGCCAGTTCCCGTACGTGCGCACGGTACGGGTCATGTCGTCATTTACGGCTGCCACTGGGCCCATCGCCTCCGGAAGCGGTTTCGTCGACCGCCTTCTTGCTGGCCTCGCCGACGGCCTTGACGGCCTTGGCGGCCGCGTAGATGGCGGCGGTCTTGGGGTTGCTCTTCATCGCGGCGGCGCCCGCGCCGCCTCCGCCTCCACCCGTGGTCGGGCCGCCTCCGCCGCCGCCCGTGATACCTCCGGGCTTGGCGCCGCTGGTGTTGGAGGCGCCCGTCGCGCCTCCGCCGGACCTGCCGCCGGAAGGGCCTCCGCCTCCTCCGCCGCCGGATCCGCCCCCGCCGCCTCCGCCGCTCGCGGAGCCGGTGGGGAGCGCCGAGGTCGCGGCGTCGGCTGCCCCGCCGCCGCTGCCCGCGGTCGCGCCGACCATGGGGGTCACGAACTTCATCAGGGCGGGAAGGGCGAACAGGGCCAGGGCGAGCATGGTGACGCCCAGCATCAGGTCCTCCAGGCCCGCCTCTCCCTCGGGCTCCTGTAGCAGGACGAAGGCGAGGGCGTAGATGATCGCCGCCACGGGCTTGTAGAGCAGGAAGGCGACGAGCCAGGAGATGGCCTTCTGGAACCAGGACCGGCCCATCTCCGTGTTGGTGAACGCGGCAGTGAGGGGGAGCACGCCGGTGAGCAGGATGAGCATGCCGTCGCGGATCATCATCAGCACCATCTGGATCAGGCCGATGACGATGATGACCAGGCCGAGGACGAGGACCATGATGAGTCCGCCGCCGCCGAAGTAGGAATTGACGCCCATGATGACGAGGAACTCCGTGGCGAGCCCGCCGAGGTCGGACTGGCCGTAGCCCTCCTTCAGGATCCACGTCGAGAACTCGTCCCCGAGGCCGATGAGGATGTTGACGAAGGTCACGCAGGTCGCCGAGACCACGACCAGGGTCAGCAGGGACTTGAGCAGCTCCTTGCCGGGCTGGGCGCGCTGCTCCCAGGCCATCTTCACGCCGCCCACGATCACCGAGAGGATCGCCGCGACCCCGACGTAGAACATCAGGCGGCTCTGGAGGAATCCGGCGGCGCCGCCGGCCGAGGTGCCGCCCATGGCCCCGATCAGTGCCGAGACGGCCGAGGACGCACCGCCGATGAGGGCGACGGCCCCGATGACCAGGGTCATCTTGTTGAGGTACTGGCCGCCTTCGCCCCTCGACCTGGCCAGGGCCAGTGTCGCCCCGAGGATGATCAGGGACAGGACGGCGACGCCCAACCCGATCCAGGTGACGTAGCCGAGGATGTCGCTCACCTGCCCCGGGGTTCCGCTGGGGGAGGTGATCCCGCCGGCGGCGGAGCCGTCACCGGCGTCCAGTTCCCTGGTCGGACTGTCGATCCAGAAGGTCAGCATCGTCTCGACGACGCTTCCGACCTCGTCGGCGAACTGCTGCTTGATCTCGTCCATGATGCTGGTCACTGCCCTGTCGAAGTGACACCCGATATCGATTCCGCACACGTCAGATCGCCGCCCAGGGTGTGTAACCGCTCAGATCCTCGAGGACGGTGAAGAGGGGATCGCTCTCCCCGCTCTCGTCGACCACGATCTTCCAGTCCCCCTCCACCCAGATGAGGTCGAAGGTCATGCTCGCGTACACGGCGTCGGGAGCCATCAGGGCGAGGCTGATACGGGCCTCGTCCTCGGTGTAGGAGACGACCTTGGCGGCGACGATTTGTCCGCCGACGCCTCCCTCCGGCGCCTGCGACGACTCCATCTCCGCGATGAACACCTGCCGTCCCGGCCCCGGTGCCACGATCCGCTCCCACTGGGAGTCCATCCGGTCGCCCCCGGCGTTGGCCAGGGCGAGGAAGTTCCCGGTGGCGAGCACCGCCCCCTCCGGTGTGCGGGCGTAGCAGTAACGGGCCCCGCCGTCCTCGACGACCCCCGGGCCGTGCTCGGCCGTCTGCGGGGCACGCATGCCGCCGATCGAGGTCCAGGTGGTGTCGAGGAGGGGGAGGAGCATGTCGAACTCGACCGTGTGCGCCTCCAGCCCGCACACGCTGTCCTGCCCGTCCGGGGTGGCCGGAGCCTCCTCCGGGGAGGAGGTCGCCTCGGGACCGGCGGGGGCGGACGCGCTTCCCGGGTCCGCCCCCGCCTCGTCTTCGTCGTCGGGCCACACGGCGACCAGGACACCGGACACCACGAGGGCGGCGAGAAAACCTGCTGAGAAGATGAAGGAGGGGCGGCTGAAAGGGTTCTCGTCGCTCATCGTCGGTTTTTCTCCGTGATCAGCTCACCAGGAACGAGACGAGGCTCGTCGCGCCCGAGATGACGATGACACCGGCGAGGACCATGCCGATCTTGCTCATGTGCTCGCCGCCCTCGCCCCGGCGGGACTGGATGGCCATGACGGCGCCGGCGACGATGAGGCCGAGGACGCAGACCGCCAGGGCGACCCACTTGGCCCATCCCAGGATGGTGAGGAAGCCGCCGTCCAGGCCGGGAGGGGCCTGGCTGGTGACCTCATCGATGCCGAGCGCGAGGGGGTGGAGAAGGGACGTTGCGTCAGCTGCGAGGACAACTGCTTCGTTCATCGGGTCTCGGATCTTTTCTCTAGCTTTTCTGGATCAGGACTTGCACGCTTTTTATGAGTTTCCGCAGCTCAGCGGGCATGCCACGTGGATCCGGGGCGGTGGGCGGGTCGGTCCGCCATTGTTCCATCCAGGGGACTCGCCAGACTCGGGGAGCTCCCCCTCCTACTAGATGCGCGAAGTCCTTCAGGGGTTTCGGAAGCTTACCGGGCGCGTCGGACACCAGGGCAAGTCCCAGCAGCTGGATTCCGGGAACGGTGCCGGAGGCCCATTGTGTAAGGGCGTTCCGGGCGGACTCCAAACCTGAGAGGTTGGTTCTGGCCATTAGCACCACCGGAATTCCACCGGGGAGGGGTGTGGCCGATTGTGGCCATGTGTGCTGGCTCTCGACCGACCCCGGGAGAAGTTTGGCGAAGGTGCTCTCGCCCGACCCTCCATGCGCTCCCACCCACCACACGCTGGCGCTTTGCGGAAACACGCGGAGCGGGAGGCCCACTCCTTCCGGGGCGCGGATGCCGGGGTGGGGGAAAGATGGTCCGGTGGTCGTGGTATGAGTATCATCCGCCTGGTCGGATTCGTGGGCAGCGGCTTTCCGTGCTGCTTCCGCATCGTCCTGATCAGGCGTTGTCCAGGGGTTATAGGGTTCGGACAAGGCGGGACCGCTTTCCTCGACGGGCGTGATCCTGGGTTACGGCGCCTACAGATACTACATTCAGGGCTCCTATGCAATCACGAAAGGATCGCCCGTGCGCCGTGAAGAGAAACACGGAAAGTCGGTTACGAGCGATCTCGTGGAGGGTCTGCCCAGGTGAAGCAGCTTCTCTATCTCCCCCTGGCGCTGATCGCCTTCATCCTGGTCTTCGTTCTGCTTTTGGTCGGCGTGATCGCCGAAGAGGCCGATGGTTCATTCCAGGAGTTCCCGGATTCCGTGCCGGGCATCCCGGACGTCGTCCTGTTCGCCTACGTCGCGGCTGCTTCCGGTGTCGACGAGTACGCTCCAGGGTGCGAGGGGATGAGCTGGTCCCTGGTCGCGGGTATCGGTTATGAGGAGAGCAAGCACGGAACGCATGACGGAGCCGAAGCCGACGAAGAAGGGAATGTCCGCCCCCCGATCATAGGCATCCCGCTCGACGGCACCAACGATACGGCCCGAATCGAGGACACGGACGACGGGGAGATGGACGGGGACGAGGAATTCGATCGAGCCGTCGGGCCCATGCAGTTCATTCCCGGCTCGTGGAATATATACGGGCAGGACGGAGACGGCAACGGCGAGAAGGATCCGAACAATATCTTCGATGCCGCTGCGGCGACCGTGGCACACCTGTGCAGGAGTGGTGGGAACGACCTCACGACCGACGAGAAGATGCGCCAGGCGATTCGGGGGTACAACAATTCCGGCGAATACGTTAACGACGTCATGGAACGCAAGGCGCACTACGACTCCCTGCACGTCAGGCCGGACGGCGGCCAGGTCGGCGGAGGTGAGATGGTCTCCTGTGCCAACCTCGGTCAACTGCACCCGACCATGTGCTCGGTCCACGAACACCTGAACGAGAAGTTCGGCGCCTTCTACCTCTCCGCCGGCGGGTACCGGAATGAGAGCACCAGCGACCATGGTTACGGGATGGCCATCGACTACATGATGGGACCGTACGGCGGTATCCCCTCGATGGAGAACCACGCCATGGCCATCCAGGTGATCAACTATGTCATCAAGAACCATGAAATTCTCGGGGTCAAGGGTTTGATCTACGATCGGCACATTTGGAACGCGCAGAGGGACAGTGTGGGGGACTGGAACGCTGTCCGGCGTTTCCATCAGAACACCGGGGATCTCACCCAGGACCATGTCGACCACATCCACCTCGCGGCCGGCCCCGGCCGCATGAGGTGAATCGGAAGAACTCGAAAAAGGCATCGGGATCTTGTCGGGTATTCCACTCCCGTTCCCCCGGTTGTTCTGGTCGGACTCGTGCGACCAGTCATCCCCGGTGAAGGGGGTACGGGAAAACCCGGTGTGCTTTTCGAGCCGTGCGGCCGATGTCCCGGCAGGGGGCGTGCGTTCGCGCTGCGGACGCGGGCCGTGATCCGGGGCGGTCTTCCGGTGCCGGCGAACGTCCCGAGCGCCGGAGCGGAGGGGCCCTCTTCCGGATCCGCCACGGCGCGGACATCCTCCCGGGGCCCTGCGGGACCGTCCGCCTCGTGGCGCGCTCTTCCCCCGACGCCCCCCATGGACCTCCCGGTCGTGCGGTTTCCGGGCCGCCTCACGCGCTGTCGCCCGCACGGCCCGCTTCACGGGCGTCGGTGGACCGGCCGGAGGCGTTCCCCCGGCGATACGGCCCGGTGGGCACGGGGAGGGCCGTGGTCGGTCGATGACTCCACGGGATCGGTCGGCCCTGGCGCAGCCCGCCCGGCCGGGGCGTTGGTGCCGGCGCCGCCGCGGGCCCCGGCGTGCCCGCACTCCCCGGTGGTGGCGGTGGGTGTGGTGGCGCCGCGGAGAACGGGAGCCACCCGGGAGGGGCCGCGAAAGGGTGGGGCCGCAGGCCGGATGTCGCCGGGGAACGCCGCGAGGGGCCCGGACGGCTTCGCGTCCGGGCCCCTCGGGCGGTGCCTCGGCGGGTCAGCCGCCCTTCTTCTGGCCGCCCTGGCCGTTCTGGGCGGCCTGCCCGGCCTCCAGGAAGTGCTCGCGCACCAGGAACGCGTGCCGGGAGAAGTCCGTGAACACCCCGTCCACGCCCAGCTCGAAGAACAGCTCGTACTCCGCGGCGAACGAGCCGTAGTCGCCCGCGTCGCCGTCCGAGCGCAGCGCCGGGGGCAGGAAGTGGTTCTCGCTGCGGAACGTGTACGGGTGCACCAGCAGCCCCGCCTCGTGCGCGTCGTCCACCAGCGAGGTCGGCTCGGTGAAGTCCCCGTCCTCGCCGACCGGCGCGATCAGCGCCTTGGCCGGTCCGATCGCGTGCGCGAACGCCGCCACCTCGGCCAGCCCGTCCGGAGTGGTGTAGTGCCGCCAGTGCTCCTCGGTGCCCATCAGGAACACCAGCGGCAGCTCCGTCTCGGCGAGCTTGCGCAGGCTCTCGGCCTCGAACGACTGGAGGAACACCGGCACCCGCGGCTCCGGCCCGGTCAGCCCGGCCTCCTTGAGCGCCGCGATCAGCGGCGGCTCCAGGTCCAGGCCCTGGGACACGTGGTAGGAGGGGTGCTTGGTCTCGGGGTAGATCCCGATCGGCCGCTTCAGCTCCGCGGTGAGGGAGAGGGCCAGGTCGATGACCTCCTCCAGGGTCGGGATCCCGTAGGTCCCGTCCATCAGCGCGTTCATCGTGCGCACGTCCTGGAGGCGCTCCCTGGCGCGCAGCGTCTTGATCTCCTCCAGGGTGAAGTCCTGGGCGAAGAACCCGGTGACCTCCCGGCCGTCGATGGTCCGGGTGGTGCGCCGGTCGGCGAACTCCGGGCGGTCGGCGACGTCGGTGGTCTCGCCGATCTCGGCCTCGTGCCGGCAGATCAGCCGGCCGTCCCGGGTCGCGACCAGGTCCATCTCGATGAAGTCGCCGCCGTGCCGGGCGCCCAGCTCGTAGGAGGCCAGCGTGTGCTCGGGCCGGTGCCCCGACGCACCCCGGTGGGAGATGATCTTGATGGGGGAATCCAACTTGTTCCTGCGCACAGTCGACCCGTCCTGGAAGTCCGGAAAAGGAGAAAAAGAGGAGGTCGGCCCGCGGGAAACGGACCGACCTCCATTCTGCCCCTTCGCGCGACCGGGGCGCGGCCGGGCGCGGGACGGTGCCCGGGGGCCTCAGGAGAGCCGCGTGAGCACGTGGTCGATGCACTCGGTCAGGGCCTGCACATCGGCGGGCTCGACCGCGGGGAACGTCGCGACGCGCAGCTGGTTGCGGCCCAGCTTGCGGTACGGCTCGGTGTCCACGACGCCGTTGGCGCGCAGCACCTTGGCGACGGCGGCGGCGTCCACGTCGTCGCTGAAGTCGATCGTCGCCACGACCTGGGAGCGCTTGGCCGGGTCGGTGACGAACGGCGTCGCGACCGCGGACTTCTCGGCCCAGGTGTACAGGATCGAGGAGGACTCGGCGGTGCGCGCCACCGACCAGTCCAGGCCGCCCTGCCCGTTGATCCACTCCAGCTGCTCGGCCAGGAGCAGCAGGGTGGCCACGGCCGGGGTGTTGTAGGTCTGGTCCTTGCGGGAGTTGTCGACGGCGGTGGTGAGCGAGAAGAACTCGGGGATGTACCGGCCGCTCGCCGCGATCTCCTCGACCCGGGCCAGCGCCCTGGGCGACATGACGGCCAGCCACAGGCCGCCGTCGGCCGCGAAGCTCTTCTGCGGGGCGAAGTAGTAGACGTCCGTCTGGGAGATGTCGACCGGCAGGCCGCCGGCGCCGCTGGTGGCGTCGACCAGCACCAGGGCGTCCTCGTCGGCCCCGGCCACCCGCGCGATGGGCGCGGCCACACCGGTGGAGGTCTCGTTGTGGGTGAGGGCGTAGACGTCCACCCCGGCCTCGGCGACGGCCTCGCCGTGGGTCCCGGGGTCGGTGGCGATCACGGTCGGCTCGGCCAGCCACGGGGCGCCCTTGGCGACCTTCGCGAACTTGCTCGAGAACTCGCCGAACGACAGGTGCTGGGACTTCTCGCGCAGCAGGCCGTGGGCGGCGATGTCCCAGAAGGCGGTGGTGCCGCCGTTGCCGAGGACGACCTCGTACCCCTCGGGCAGGGAGAACAGGTCGGAGATCCCGGCGCGCACCCGAGAGACCAGGGACTTCACGGGCTTCTGCCGGTGCGAGGTCCCCAGGTAGCGGGAGCCGGAGGAGGCCAGCGCCTCCAGCTGGGCCGGGCGGACTTTGGAGGGGCCGCTGCCGAATCGGCCGTCGGAGGGCAGGAGGTTCGCGGGAATCTGAATCTCGGTCACGGTCCCCAGAGTAGTGGCGGGGGCGGTGACGCGGCCGGTCAGGGGTGTTATTCGCGCACGTGAAAATACGTGAGAAGGGATCGGCGCGTCACAATCCCTGGCGGTTCCCGTCGGCGCGGCCGGTATGGGCCAGTGGCAATCGGGTCTGAAAGCGTGGAATACGGGCACCCTTTGTTGTCTAATGAGGGCGCTTCGGGGGGAGCAGCCGCCAGAGACCACGACCATGACGAGGTGCCCGCGCGTGTCCGAGACGACCGGATCCCCGGCTTCCCCCGCGGCCCCCGAACACACCGCGGCCGCGGACGGGGACGGGGCGCGCCGCCTGCTCGCCGTCTTCGACGCCCTGCGCGAGCGCCCCGACCGGGGGTACGCCGGGCGGCTGGCCCGGATGGAGCGGCGGGCCGCCCGCCGCCGCAGGGTCCGCGCGCATAGCGACGTGCAGCGCGGCGACCTCGCCGAACCCCCGCCCGCCCTCGACCTCGTCCTGGACGACGCCGCCGACCGCGGCGCCCTGCTGGACGCCCTCGTCGAACGCTGCGGCAACCAGCCGCCGCTGCGGCTGCCCGTCCCGGGCGCGCCCGCTCCTCCGGATGCGGGGGACCCCGAGCCCTGGGCCACCACCGACGAGCTCTACGACCTCGTGGAGCGGCTCCTCGACGCCGCGGACCAGGGGTTCCCCGAACCGGAGGGGTCCCGCACAGCGCCGCCGCCGCCCCGGTTCGCCCGCCTGCGCTCCCTGCTCCGGCTGCGCGCCTGCGACCGCGCCTCCATCCACGAGGGCATGAGCGGCAGCATCACCGGGCGCGGCGATCTCGAACTGGACACCGACCGCCGCACCCAGATCCACGTGGTGGCCGCCCTGGGCCGGCTGCGCTCGGCCTCCCGCCGCGAGGGCCGCAGGCGGTCCGTCCCGCGCTGGCTCGCCGCCTACCTGCGCATAGCCCGGGAGAGCGCCATCCGGCTCGCCGGGCTGAGCACCCGCATCACCTTCGGCCGCCTCGACGCCGTGCTGCTCACCCCGGTCTCCTTCATCATGGGCGTGCTCGGCGCCTTCGCCCCGCCCCTGCTGGGCGCCTTCGGCCTGGCCACCGCCCTGGGCGGGCTGGGGCCGGACACCCTGTTCGGCCAGACCCTCCAGGGTGTGAACAACTGGATCGCCGGATCCGCCGCGGTCCTGCTGCTCATCGTCTACGGCTCCCTGGCGCCCTTCCTCGTCCTGCCCTGGCGCGCCTACCGGTGGCTCGACGAGCACGCCGACTACGAGGAGAAGACGGGCCTGCGCGGGCACCGCGACCGCGGCATCCACGTCCTCAACCTCCTCAAGGGCGAGGCCGACCGGGAGGGCCGCCTGCACCAGACCGAGGCCGCCGACCCGGAGGCGGCCCCCGCCCCCGCGCCCGCGGAGACACGCCTGTGGTGGGAGCTGCTGCTGCGGCTGCCCGCGCGGGAGCCGCAGCAGCCCCCGGCCGCCGCCACCGCTCCGCACCCGGTGTCCCCCGAGGCGCCGCGCGAGTACGAGCCGCTGCCCGCCGTCCACCGGCTGGCCGTCAACGCCCTGCTGGACGACCTCGCCGAGACCCACGGCGGCGTCCACCGGCCGCTGCGGCCGCGGCGCGGCCGGGTGTTGCGCCCCGTCCTCCTGATCGACCAGGACCGCCTCGACCGGGTCGGCCGCTACCTCGTCCGCCTCATCGAGGACGAGCGGGTGCGCCGCACCCTGCCCGACCCCCTGCTCATCGTCCAGGTCCGCGGTCCCGGCACCGCCTCCCTGGTCTCCCCGGCGGTCGACGCGGCCCGCTACCCCTCGCTGCCGGGCACCGAGACCACCGTCCGCCAGGAGGAGGTGTCCCTGTGGCGGCGCGCCCGCCACGCCGCCGGTGTCCTGGGCGTCACCCGCACCCTGCGGCTCGCCGTCCCCGGGGTGCCCGCCGACCCCACCGCCGGCACCCCCGCCGACCGGACGGTGCCCACGGCCGCGGCCCTCGCCCGGCGCTGGACCGGGGGGACCTCCCTGTCCCTGGTACTCGCCCTCTCCCTGGCCTGGGGGCTCGGACCCACCGCCATGGCCCCCTTCAACCCGTGCGTCCAGAACTGGCTGTGGGAGCCGGTCGGCATCGAGCAGGACGGCAAGGACTGCTACGGCGTCACCTTCGGCGGCTTCGTCTTCCACGAGCGGCTGAAGGAGGTCACCGAGCTCATCCGCGACCAGAACGCGGCCGTGGACGCCGCCGGGCGCGGCACCCCCCACGTCACCGTCGCCTACTTCGGCGCGCTCAGCACCACCTCCGCCTCCGACCTCACCCTGGCCGGGGTCCAGGGGGAGCTGCTCGGGATCGCCCACCGGCAGGCCGAGCACAACGAGTCCGCCGACGCCTCCCTGCCCCGCATCAAGATCCTGCTGGTCAGCACCGGCCAGGGCTGGTCGCACGCCGCCGACGCCGCGCGCATGGTCGTCGAGCGGTCCGAGCGCACCCGCGACCGGATGGACCGGCCGATCGCCGCCCTCGGGTTCGGACAGAGCCTCCAGGGGACCACCGAGGCGATCCGGGTGCTGGGCGCCGCGCGCATCCCGATGATCGGCACCACCGCGACCTTCGACGACATCGCCCTGGAGGCGTCGGGCAAGTACGGCCAGTACTTCTTCCCGCTGGCCCCGGCCAACTCCCGTATCGCCGAGCAGGCCGCCTCCTGGGCCTACGAGGGGGTCGCATGGGACGGGGCGGGCCTGGCCGAGGGGGAGGACCCCCCGGCCCTGGGGCCGGCGCGCACCGCCGTGGCGATCGCCGACAACCAGAGCGGGGAGAGCTACGGGCCCCACCTGGCGGTGCGGTTCATGTCCGCCTTCCGCGCCCTGGGCGGGCGGCCCTGGCAGGACCCCGAGGGCGGCCTCCCGCCCGCGGTGGGCCTGGCCGACGGCTCCAGCGCGGTCGTCCCCGGCGTGCTGCCCTACCGGCAGGGGGAGGTGTCGCAGGCCGACCACCTGGCACGGGTGTGCGCCCAGGACCCGCCCGACCTCATCTACTTCGCGGGTCGCTCCACCGACTTCGCCGACTTCCACCGCCTCCTCCAGGAGGAGGGGATGTGCGTGGAGGCCGGGATCGACGTGCTGGGCGGCGACGACATCGCCAAGTTCGTCACCGACCACGCCGAGACCATCGGCCGGGCCGACGGGTACCCCGTCTTCTACACGCCGCTGGCCGCCAGCGGCGCCTGGGGGCGCTACACCGAGGGCAGCGAGCGCTCGTTCTACGCCGAGGCCGAGGCCCTGGCGGAGGAGGTCTACGACGACCGGGACGAGGAGGAGGCCGAGGCCGGCGCCGACGCCGCGGACGGGGGTCTGCCCTCGATGGCCCACGCCGCCGTCGCGGCCGACGCCGTCACCGTGTTCTCCCGGGCGCTGCGCGGCGTCGACCACCCGGTGCCCGGCGGCGACGGGCCGCCGTTCCTGGGCGACGACGCGGCCTACGACGCCGAGCGCGACGCCCTCGTGGAGCGCATCCAGAACACGGCGGGGCTGTCCGCCGTCTCGGGGCACATCGCGTTCGGCGAGCCCGCCCGGGGCAACTGGTACGACGCGCGGATGGTGCAGCTCGTGGTCGTGGGTCCGCGCGGCACGGACGACTCCCGCCAGCACGTGGTGGCGGCCTGCGGGCGGATCAGCCCGTCCACGGTCGACCCCGGCCCCCACTGCGTGTGACGCGCACGTCGCCGCGGCCGGGTGGCGCGGGCGGGCCCCGGCGAGAGAAGATGCCCCCTGTGGACCGCACAGACCCCGCCGAGCTGCGCAAACCCTACCTGGGGGCGCCCCTGCGCCGCGCCGACCTCGCCGAGCACCCCATGACCCAGTTCCACCTGTGGTTCGAGGAGGCCCACGAGTCGGGCCTGGCCGAGCCCAACGCGATGGTGTTGGCCTCCGTGGAGCCCGACGGCATGCCCCGGGCCCGTACGGTGCTGATGAAGGGCTACGACCGCAGGGGCCTGCGCTTCTTCACCAACTACACCTCGCGCAAGGGCGTCGCCCTGGAGGCCGACCCCCGGGCGAGCGTCGTCTTCCCCTGGCACCCCATCCGCCGCCAAGTCCTCGTCGCGGGCCGGGTGGAGCGCCTGGGCGACGCCGAGAACGACCGCTACTTCGCGTCCCGCCCGCGCGGCTCCCGCCTGGGCGCCTGGGCCAGCGAGCGCCAGTCCCAGCCGGTCGCCGACCGCGAGGAGCTGGACCGCCTCTACCGCGAGTTCGAGACGGTCTGGCCGGGCGACACCGAGATCCCCCGCCCCGCCTACTGGGGCGGCTTCCGCCTGGTCCCGCGGGAGGTCGAGTTCTGGCAGGGCGGCGCCGACCGCATGCACGACCGCTTCCGCTACCTGCGCACCGGCGACGACACCTGGGACATCGACCGCCTCGCCCCCTGACCCGGACCGGAAAAGCGCTTCCGGGACGTCGCCGCCCCCGGATAGCCTGCCGCGTCGGCACCGGCACGGAGCGGGGGAGCACATGGACATCGGGGCCTACCTGGAGCGGATCGGCCACACCGGGCCGGTCCGGGCGGACGCGGCCACCCTGGCCGCGGTGCACCGGGCGCAGCTGGGCGCCGTGCCCTACGAGAACCTCGACATCCAGGCGGGGCTGGTCCCCTCGCTGCACCCGGACGACCTGTTCGACAAGATCGTCCGCCGCCGGCGCGGCGGCTACTGCTACGAGCTCAACTCCCTGCTGGCCCTGGTGTTGGAGGACATCGGCCTCGAGGTGACCCGGGTGCGCGGCGCCGTCGGCCCGCGCGACGCCGAGCCGCCCGAGTGGGCCAACCACCTGGCCCTGCTCGTGCGCGCGGACGGGCGCCTGTGGGTGGTGGACGCGGGGCTCGGCGACGGCTTCCTCGAACCGCTGCCGCTGGAGCCGGGCCGGTACCGGCAGGGGCCGTTCACGTACACCGTCGAACCCGGGGGCGACGGGACCACCTGGTGGATCGGCCACCACGGGAGGGCCGCGGTGCCCGGCTACCTGCTGGACACCGAGCCGCGGCCGGCCGCCTACTTCGAGCCGTACCACCGGGCCAAGGCGACCTCGCCCGAGTCCGTGTTCGTGCGCACCCTCGTCGCCCAGCGCCCGTTCCCGGACGGCTCCCTCACCCTGCGCGGCAACGCCCTGACCGAACTGGCGCCGGTGGGGAAGAACACGGTCCTGCTCCCCGACGCCGCGGCGCTCGCCGAGGTCCTGTCCGAGCGGTTCGGCCTGGCCCTGGACGGGACCGACACCGCGGCGCTGTTCGCGAAGGCGAGCGCGCAGACCGCGGAGCACCTGGCCCGGGGCTGACGCGGAACCGGGCCCTACGGCCGGGTCCGTACGGAATTTCGGGTCCTTGCCGTCACGATATGCTTGCGGTATTCGGTGGTCGCTCCCGCGGTCGCGCGGACACCCCGGTCCCCACTCGGCTCCCGGGAATCGCATCGCCCCGACCTGTGTTGTGAGAGACCCGCCGTGCCCGCCGTGACCGTGCGCCGGGCGCAGAGTCATGGGAGGGGAGTCTTGACCGCACACGGGCTGATCGACACCACGGAGATGTACCTCCGGACGGTATTCGAGCTCGAGGAGGAGGGCATCGTCCCCCTCCGGGCACGGATCGCCGAGCGCCTGCACCAGAGCGGCCCCACCGTCAGCCAGACCGTGGCCCGCATGGAGCGCGACGGCCTGCTGCGGGTCGAGAACGACCGGCACCTGGTCATGACCGCCGAGGGCCGCAGGCTGGCCACCCACGTCATGCGCAAGCACCGGCTCGCCGAGCGGCTGCTGGTCGACGTCATCGGACTGCCCTGGGAGGACGTCCACATCGAGGCCTGCCGCTGGGAGCACGTCATCTCCGAGGCCGTGGAGGAGCGCCTGGTGACGCTGCTCAACGCGCCCTCGGTGTGCCCCCACGGCAACCCGATCCCGGCGCTGGACGAGCTGGGCCTGGACGACTACTCGCCCGAGCCCTTCACCGACGAGTCCATCGTGCCGATGGTCGACGTCGCCTCGGGGCCCGAGACCACCGTCACCGTCCGCCGGATCAGCGAGCAGATCCAGTCCGACGCCGACGTCATGCGCACCCTGCGCGAGGCGGGGGTGCAGCCCGAGCGCGAGGTCGTGCTGCGCGCCACCGACGACGGGGTACGGGTGCTCGCCGAGGACGGCGGGGGCACCGACCTCACGTCGGCGATCGCCGGGCACATCTTCGTCGCCAAGCCGTGACGACGGGGACCCGTTGCTCATCAGGATTGTCACATTGCGCTGCGAGAACGTTGACGGTGTTGCTACGCTCGCTGCAAGGTGCGGTCGTTCGGGTGATCCGGGGCGGGCATGCTTGCAGTTCATGACGGCGAGGTGGCGGCTAGATGACACGGTGGGGTGAGCCCTTCCGCGAAGGCGACGCGCTCGCCACGGCCGCCGTCGTGGACCGCGCGCAGATCGCCATCGTCGTCATCGACCGGTTCAGCCTGCTGCGCTACTGGAACCCCTTCGCACGCGAGCTCTTCGGCTTCGTCGGCGGCCGCGACTACGTCGGGCTCTCCCTGCTGGACATCGGCATCCACGAGTCCGACCGCGAGCACGCCTCCCAGCTGGCCCGCCGCGTCCTGCGCGGCGAGCCCTGGGAGGGCACGTTCGCGGTCCTCAAGGGCGACTCCACCTGGATCCACGTCCGCGCCCAGGCCGTGCCGATGCGCAACGAGGACGGCGAGATCGACGGCATCACGCTCATCGCCCGCGAGGCGCTGCGCAGCGGCCGGGTCGAGGAGCAGTACGGCCTGCTGGAGCGGATCGGCAGCCGGCTGGCCGGCTCCCTGGAGTTCGACTCCACCGTGCGCGGGGTCGCGGGCATCCTGGTGCCCCAGTTCGCCGACCACTGCTTCATCGACCTCTACGAGCAGGACCGGCTGGTCAGACGGGTCTCGGTGCACGCCGAGGGGTGGACGCCGCCGCCCCACACCTGGTTCGACGTCGGGGACGAGGTCCGCTACCCCGAACGCCACTTCGTGACCCAGGCGCTGCGCCGGCTGGAGACGGTCGTCAGCAGCGACTACCTCTTCGAGAACTCCCCCAGCAGCCGCTCCGACATGGTCTCCCGGCAGGTCGGCGTCACCTCCGCGATCGCCGCCCCGCTGCGCGCCCGCGGCGAGGTCCTGGGAGTGCTCACCCTGGCCCTGTCCGGACTGTCCCCGCGCCAGAAGAACACCTACGGCGGCTTCGACCGCGACCTCGTGGGCGCCATCGCCTCCCGCGTCGCGCTGGCCATCGACAACGCCCGCCTCTTCGAGGAGGAGCGCACCACCGCCCTGGCCTTCCAGAACAGCCTGCTGCCCAGCGACTTCCCGCCCCAGGACGGGCTCACCATCGCCTCCCGCTACCTGCCCGCCGGGCCCACACAGGCGTACGGCCACGGCATCCAGACACAGGTGGGCGGCGACTTCTACGACGTCATCCCGCTCTCGGCCGGCCGGGTGGGCCTGGTCATCGGCGACGTCGAGGGCCGCGGCCCGCACGCCGCCGCCGTCATGGGGCAGCTGCGCGCCGCCCTGCGGGCCTTCGCCCAGGCCGACCGCGAACCCGCCGACATCCTGCGCGAGCTCGACGAGTGGGTGCGCCGCCTGGGCCGCCCGGTCGACGGCGGCACCTGGATCCCCAGCGTCAGCTGCCTGTACATGGTCTACGACGCCTGGTCGCGCGAGCTCTCCTACGCCAACGCCGGGCACGCGCCCCCGCTGCTGATCACCTCCGAGTCCGTCGAGGCCCTGGAGCTGGAGGTCAACGACCGCATGCTCGGCACCCGGGCCAAGGCCGGCGCGGGCGAGGACGTCGTCTACCACCAGGCGGAGCTGCGGCTGCCCACCGGCGCCACGCTGCTGCTGTACACCGACGGCCTGGTCGACCGGACCCCCGTCGGCGGCGCCCGGGACCCCGAGCGGGCGTTCCGCAGGCTCACCGATCGGGTCTCCGAGGTCGCGGACAAGGACGTGGAGCAGATCGCCGAGGCCGCGGTGCACAGCGTTCCGGGCGAGCTGGACGACGACACCGCGCTGCTGGTCGTGCGCACCGACTCCGACGAACTGGCGCTGCGCGAGGGCTGGTTCCCCTCCGAGGCCTCCACCGTGGGCGAGGCCCGCCACCTGGCGGCCAACACCTTCAAGGAGTGGGGGATGGACCGGGACCAGTCGGAGCTGGCCTGCCTGCTGGTCTCGGAGATCGTCACCAACGTCGTCATCCACGCCACCCCGCACCCGGTGCACCGCGAGTTCACCGACACCGGGGTGCGCGACTCCGAGACGCCGTTCGACGGCACTCCCGCCTTCGACGAGTTCGACGAGGACTGGAGCGACCTGCTGGACGAGGTCGCCGAGGCCGACGAGGCGGACGCCCAGGACGACGACAAGGAGTTCCTGCTCCGCCTGCGCAAGGGCGCCTCCCGGGTGTGGGTGGAGGTCTTCGACCACGACCTGCGCCTGCCGCGCATCCGCAGCGCCGCCGCGGACGACGAGGGCGGCCGGGGCCTGTACCTGGTGGAGCAGCTGGCGACCCGCTGGGGATCGCGGCCGACCCCGGACGGCAAGGCGGTCTGGTTCGAGATGCCCATGCACGCGCCGGTGGAGGACGGGGACGCCGAACCCCTCGCCTGACCCCCGGACGGGTGACCGGTCGGACGCTCTGCGTTCCGTGACGCAAAAGACCTGGATTCACCCCCGGTGAGGTAGGTAATTTGTACGGCATTCCCCGTCCCCCTCCCCGCGGAGTGAGCCGATGACCTCCCGCCACCTGCCCGCGCTCGGCGCCGTCGCCGCCGGTGCCGTCCTGCTGGCCACCGCCTGCACCCCGGCCGACGAGGCCGACCCCGGATCCGGCGGTGGGGCCGCCGTCGAGTGCACCCCCGACGGCCTGCCCACCCTCACCGAGGGAGTGCTCACCATCGGCACCGACAGCCCCGCCTACCCGCCGTGGTTCGTGGACGACGACCCCTCCAACGGGGAGGGCTTCGAGTCGGCCGTCGCCTACGCGGTCGCCCTGGAACTGGGCTACAGCGCCGAGGACGTCGCCTGGACGACGGTGGCGTTCAACAGCGCCATCCAGCCCGGCCCCAAGGAATTCGACTTCGACATCAACCAGTTCTCGATCACCGAGGAGCGGGCGCGGGCCGTCGACTTCTCCAGCCCCTACTACGACGTCCGCCAGGTCGTCGTGGCGCTGGCCGACTCCGAGGCCGCCGAGGCGGAGTCCACCGACGACCTGGCCGGCCTGGCCATCGGCGCTCAGGTCGGCACCACCAGCTACGACACCCTGGTGGAGACCGTGGACCCGCGGACCGAGCCGCTGGTCTACAACAACAACGACGACGCCAAACAGGCGCTGGAGAACGGCCAGGTGGACGCGGTCGTCTTCGACCTGCCCACGGCGTTCTACATCACCTCCGCCGAACTGGAGGACGCCGTCATCGTCGGGCAGCTGCCCCGCACCGAGGAGGCCGCCGAGCAGTTCGGCCTGGTGCTGGACCTGGACTCGCCGCTGACCGACTGCGTCAGCGGGGCCCTGGACTCCCTGCGCGAGCGCGGGGTCCTGGCCGAGCTGGAGCAGGAGTGGCTGGCCGAGGCCGCGGACGCCCCCGAGCTGGCCTGACGTGGCGGCACACGTCCCCGTGCACGTTCCCAGTGCCCTGGAAGCGGAGAGGGCCGCGCTGCGCCGCCGCCAGAGCGTTCGCTCGGTGCTGGTCGGCGCGGTCTCCACCGCAGTGCTGGGCGCCGTCCTGGTGACCGTCGTGGTCGGCTCTCCCGGCTGGGAGAGGGTGCGCGACACGTTCTTCGACCCCGAGGTGGCGGCGGAGGCCCTGCCCGCGGTGCTCACCGGGCTGTGGCTCAACGTGCGGCTGCTGGTGTTCTGCGCCCTGGGCGCGCTGGCCGTCGGCCTGCTGGCCGCGGTGCTGCGCACCCTGCGGGGGCCGGTGTTCTTCCCGCTGCGGGCCCTGGCGACCGCCTACACCTACGGCTTCCGCGGCGCCCCGCTGATCATCGTGCTGTACCTGATGGCGTTCGGGGTGCCCGGGCTGCGGCTGGAGAACACCCCGAGCGTGCTGGTGCTCGGCGGGATCGCGCTGGTGGTCACCTACGGCGCCTACATCGCCGAGGTGTTCCGCGCCGGGATCGAGTCGGTGCACCCCAGCCAGATCGCGGCGGCCCGGTCCCTGGGCCTGACCTACACGCAGGCGATGCGCTGGGTGGTGCTGCCCCAGGCGGTGCGGCGGGTGTCGCCGCCGCTGCTCAACGACATGGTGGCGCTCCAGAAGGACGTGGGCCTGATCTCGCTGGCCGGGCCCATCGACGCGATCCGCGCCGCGCAGATCGCCACCGCGCAGACCTACAACTTCACGCCGTACATCGTCGCCGGGGTGCTGTTCGTGCTCATGGCGGTCCCGCTGGTGGCGGTCACCGACCAGGTGACGCTGCGGGCGGCGCGGCGCCAGTCCGCGGAGGGGGCCCGGTGAGCGAACTGGACCGGACGGCCAGGATCGAGGGACCCGCCCCGGTGCTGCGCATGCGCGGGGTGCGCAAGGAGTTCCGCGGCGACACCGTGCTGGACGGGCTGGACCTGGACGTGCCCGAACACGCCGTGGTGGTGCTCATCGGCGCCTCCGGCTCGGGCAAGTCCACCCTGCTGCGCTGCGCCAACCTGCTGGAGCCCGTCACCGACGGGACCATCCACCTGGACGGCGAGCACATCACCGACCCGCGGGTGGACGCGGACCGGGTGCGCCGCCGGATCGGCATGGTGTTCCAGTCGTTCAACCTGTTCCCGCACATGACCGTGCTGGACAACGTCACCCTGGCCCCGCGCCGGGTGCACCGGCGCGAGCGCCGGGAGGCCGAGGAGAAGGCGCGGGAGCTGCTGGACCGGGTGGGCCTGGCCGACAAGGCGGGGGAGTACCCCGACCGGCTCTCCGGCGGCCAGCAGCAGCGGGCGGCGATCGTGCGGGCACTGGTCAACGGGCCGCGGCTGCTCCTGCTGGACGAGATCACCAGCGCCCTGGACCCCGAGCTGGTGGGGGAGGTGCTGGACCTGGTGCGGGGGCTGCGCGAGGACGGCATGACCATGCTGCTGGCCACCCACGAGATGGGGTTCGCCCGCCAGGTCGCCGACACGGTGTGCTTCCTGGAGGGCGGGCGCGTCCTGGAGCAGGGGCCGCCCGAGCAGGTGCTGGGCGACCCGCGCGAGCCGCGCACGCGGCGGTTCCTCCAGCGGATCATCGACTCCGGCCGCCTGTGAACGTTCCCCGCGCCGAACGCGCGGGGAACACTCCGCCCCGGTTCCGAACACCCGGAGAACTCCGCGTTGCCCCCGTTGCGCGGGGAGCGCCGGCCCTGGTGTCATCGACTCCGACCGGCACGGCCCGCGCCCCGCGTGCTCACCCAGGGTGACCGCGTGACCCCCGTGCGGCGTTCCGGTCGTCGGCACGCCCCCTGTGCCGGACACCGAGAGGAGACCCCCTTGCCGCAACGCGCACCCTCCCGCATGGCGCGCCGGGCCCTGGCCCTGGCCGCCGCACTCGTCCTCGTCACCCCCGGTATCGCCCTGGCCGCGCCCCCGGCGGCGCTGCCCGCCGCCCACACCGCGGAGGAGGGCCGGTGGCAGCCGGCCTTCGACTACGACACCGACGGCTGCTACCCGACCCCCGCCATCGGCCCGGACGGCACCCTCAACGGCGGCCTGAACACCACCGGCGCCCTCAACGGGAACTGCCGCGACCGGTCCGACCTGGACAACACCAACTCCTACTCCCGGTCCAAGTGCGATCCCAGCGGCTGGTGCGCGTACATGTACGCGCTGTACTTCGAGAAGGACCAGGTGCTGCCGGGCTGCTGCGGCCACCGGCACGACCTGGAGCACGTCGTGGTGTGGGTGTTCGGCGGCCAGGCCCGCTACGTGTCCGCGTCGGCCCACGGCGACTACGACACCCGCCCGGCCGACCGCGTGCTCTGGGAGGGCACCCACCCCAAGATCGTCTACCACAAGGACGGCGCGTCCACCCACGCCTTCCGGTTCGCCGCCGGGCACGACGACCCGCCGGAGAACCACTACGGCGTCTGGCAGTACCCGGACCTGGTCGGCTGGGACCACTTCCCGCCCGGCATCCGCGACATCCTGGCCTCCGCCGACTTCGGCAGCGCCCAGCTCGACCTGAGGGACGGCTCGTTCCCGGGCGCGCTGGCCAGGGCCGAACCCGCGGGCATCGACTTCGACCCCTGGGGGTAGCGGGCGTGTCCCCGCCGTCCCGGGCCGCCCCGGACGTAGTGTTCCCACGTCCGGGGCACGGGGGCCCGGGGATCGGGGGGACATGGACGGCGTGGAACTCGGCACGATGGGCATGCTCCTGGCCCTGCTGGTGGCGGCCCTGCTGGCCCCGCTGCTCGGCGACCGGCTGGCGCGGTGGGTGATCGTGCCCTCGGTGGTGCTGGAGATCGGCTTCGGGATCGTGCTCGGGCCCTCGGTGCTGGGCCTGGTCGAGGAGAACGAGACGATCACCCTGCTGGCCGACCTCGGCCTGGCCCTGCTGATGTTCATGGCCGGGTACGAGATCGACTTCCGGCGGATCAAGGGCAGGCCGCTGAACCGGGCCCTGCTGGCCTGGGCCTGCTCGGTCGCCCTGGGGCTGGGCCTGGGCTGGGCGGTGTTCGGGGCGTCCCGGACCGCGCTGATCGTGGGCCTGGCGCTGACCACGACCGCCCTGGGCACGGTCCTGCCGATCCTGCGCGACTCCGGGGCGCTGGGCGGGGCGTTCGGCACCCGGTTCCTGGCCTCGGGCTCGGTGGGCGAGTTCGGGCCGATCGTGCTGATCGCCCTGCTGCTCAGCGGTTACCGGCCCTGGCAGGGCACCCTGCTGCTGGCCGTCTTCTTCGCCCTGGCCGGGGCGTGCGCCTGGGCGGCCACCCGGCCGCGTTCGGAGCGGTGGGCGCGCCTGATCCGGGCGACCCTGGGCTCCAGCGCCCAGGTGGCGGTCCGCCTGTGCATGGTGGTGATCGTGGCGCTGGTCTGGGTGGCGTCCGCCCTGCAACTGGACGCCCTGCTCGGGTCGTTCGCGGCGGGGGTCGTCATCAAGCTCATGATCACCATCAACCACGGGGAGGAGGCGGAGCAGGTGGAGGCCAAGATGGACGCCATCGGCTTCGGGTTCCTCATCCCCGTCTTCTTCGTGATCACCGGGGTGCGCTTCGACCTGGCCTCGCTGCTGGCCCAGCCGCTCCTGCTGCTGCTCCTGCCGGTGCTGCTGGCGGCGTTCCTGCTGGTCCGGGGCGGGCCCGAATACGTGTTCTCGCGCGGGGACGTCCCCGACGACCAGCGCCCCGCGCTGGTGCTGTTCTCGGCCACCGCCCTGCCGCTGCTCACGGTCCTGACCACCATCGGCACCCGCGACGGCGCGCTGGACGGCGCCCACGCCGCGGCCATCGTGGCGGCCGGGATGCTCAGCGTCCTGATCCTGCCCCAGGCGGGCGGTGCCCTGCTGCGCCGGGCCACGGGCGCGGGGCCCGCGGACCCCGCGACCCGGCGCCGCGAGGAGGAAGAGGAGGAGGACTACTGACCCGGCCCGGGCCAGACACCCCTTCCGGGGCCCGGGAACCCCGCCGGAGCGCTCAGCGCCAGGACCAGGCCCACAGCATCAGGCACATGAAGACGAAGAAGACCACGATCGCGCTGGTCTTCCAGGGGATGTGGACCCTGGGCCGCAGCTTGCGCACGCCGATGACGAGCAGCACGACCAGCAGGCCCATGACGATGAGGCCGTCCCACGCACCGCTCATGACCTACTCGACCCTTCTGGACGGGGGTGGTCCGGTCACAGGCCCAGGCCGCGCCCCACGATCTCCTTCATGATCTCGGTGGTGCCACCGTAGATCGTCTGCACGCGGGTGTCCTGCCAGGCCCGTGCCACCGGGTATTCCATCATGTACCCGTACCCGCCGTGAAGCTGCAGGCAACGGTCCATCACCTTGTTGCACAGCTCCGTGGTCCACCACTTGGCCATGGCGGCGTCCTCGACGGTGAGTTCGCCCCGGTCGAGCAGGGTCACCGCCCGGTCCACGTAGGTGCGGGCGATGTCGACCTCGGTCGCCAACTCGGCCAGGACGAAACGGGTGTTCTGGAACCGCCCGATAGGGCGGCCGAAGGCGGTGCGCTCCCGGCAGTACTCGATGGTGTGCCGGAGCATGTACTCGGCGGAGGCCGTCGCGCAGACGGCGATGGACAGCCGCTCCTGGGGCAGGTTCTGGAGCAGGTGGATGAACCCCTGGCCCTCCTGGCCGATGAGGTTGGCCGCCGGGACCCGCACGTCCTGGAAGGACAGCTCGGCGGTGTCCTGCGCCTTCATGCCGATCTTGTCGAGGTTGCGGCCCCGCTCGAAGCCCGGGGTGCCGCGCTCGACCACGATGAGGGAGAAGCCCTGCGCCCCGGCCCCGGGGTCGGTCTGGCAGACCACGATGACCAGGTCGGCGTTGATGCCGTTGGTGATGAAGGTCTTGGAACCGTTGATGACCCACTCGTCGCCGTCGCGGACCGCGGAGGTGCGGATGCCCTGGAGGTCGCTGCCGGTGCCGGGCTCGGTCATGGCGATGGCCGTGATGATCTCGCCGCTGGCGAAGCCGGGCAGCCAGCGCCGCTTCTGCTCGTCGTCGGTGAGGTCGACGAGGTAGGGGGCGATGACGTCGTTCTGGAGGGTGACGCCCAGGCCGCTGGCGTGGGCCCGGCACACCTCCTCGTTGACGACGACGTTGTAGCGGTAGTCCTTCAGGCCGGTGCCGCCGTACTCCTCGGGGACGCCGTGCCCGAGCAGGCCGACCTCGCCCGCCCTGAGCCAGACCTCGCGGGGGACGATGCCGTCCTTCTCCCACTGGTCGTGGAAGGGCGCGACCTCCCGCTTGAGGAACTCGGCCACGGCCTCGCGGAAGAGGTCGTGGTCGGCGTCGAAGAGTTCCCGCTTCATGCTTCAGCTCCGAGGGTGTCGTGGATCACGGTTGCCGCCACAGTAACCGAATCGAATTCGGTTTAGAAGAGGGGGGTCCAAGCGGCGGCAAAGTTCCCGTCCTCCCGGGTGTTTCGCGCCTTTCGCGCCCTGCGTCCCTTCCTAGGGTGGCCGCACCGGCACACGGAAGGCGGAGCCGATGGCCCAGACCCGCAGGGAACGGCGCGAGCACCGGGGCGGACGGATCGCGGTGATCATGGCCGCGCTCATGCTCACGGTGCTGCTGTCCGCGCTCGACCAGACGATCGTGTCCACGGCGCTGCCGACCATCGTCTCCGACCTGGGCGGCCTCAACCACCTGTCCTGGGTGATCACCTCCTACCTGCTCGCGGTCACCGCCAGCACCCCGCTGTGGGGCAAGCTCGGCGACCAGTTCGGCCGCAAGACGCTGTTCCTGGTGTGCATCGCCGTGTTCCTGGCCGGGTCGGCGCTGTGCGGCCTGGCCCAGGACATGCTCCAGCTGATCCTCTTCCGCGGCCTCCAGGGCATCGGCGGCGGCGGGCTGATGGTGCTGTCCATGGCGATCGTGGGCGACGTCGTCTCCCCGCGCGAGCGCGGCCGCTACCAGGGGTGGTTCGGGGCGGTCTTCGGCGTCTCCAGCGTGGCCGGGCCGCTGCTGGGCGGGCTGTTCGTCGACCACCTGTCCTGGCGGTGGGTGTTCTACGTCAACCTGCCGCTGGGCGTGCTGGCGTTCGCCGCCGTCCTGGCGGTGCTCCCCGCCACCCGGCCCGCCGGCAGGCGGACCATCGACTACGCCGGGATCGTGCTGCTGGCCGCCACCGCCGTGTGCCTCACCCTGGTCGCCTCCTGGGGCGGCGCCGTCTACGACTGGGCGTCGCCGCAGATCGTCGTGCTGGCCTTGGCCGGCGTCGCGCTCGGGTTCGGCTGGTGGCTGTCGGCCCGCCGCGCGGCCGAGCCGGTGATGCCGCTGGGGCTGTTCCGCAACCCCGTCGTGGTGATCGCCATGGGCATCGGCCTGTGCGTCGGGTTCGCGATGATGGGCTCGATGGCGTTCCTGCCGCTGTTCCTCCAGGTCGTGCACGGCCAGTCGCCCACCGCCTCGGGGCTGTTCCTGCTGCCGATGGTGGTCGGGCTGTTCCTGACCTCGATCACCTCCGGGCGGCTGGTCACCCGCACCGGCCGGTACAAGCCCTACCCCATCGCCGGGATGGCGGTGACCTCGGTGGGGCTGTTCCTGCTGTCGCGGCTGGGGCCGGACACGTCCGAGTGGCAGATGTGGGGCTCGTTCTTCGTCCTGGGGGTGGGCCTGGGACTGGTCATGCAGGTCGTGGTGGTGGTCGTGCAGAACGGCGCCGACTACGCCGACCTGGGCGCGGCCACCTCGGCCGCCACGTTCTTCCGGTCCATCGGCGGATCGTTCGGCACGGCGGTGTTCGGCGCGGTCTTCTCCGGGCAGCTGGCCGCGAACCTGGCGGCCCGCGCCGGGGAGATGACGCTGCCCGCGGGCGTGGACCCGGCCGCCCTGGAGAGCGACCCGCGGGCCCTGGACGCGCTGCCCGCGCAGACGCAGGCCATGTTCCTCCAGGCCTACGCCGACGCCATCGACGTCGTGTTCCTGTGGGCGGTGCCGGTGGCGCTGGTCGGGCTGGTGCTCGCCGTGTTCCTGCCCGAGGTGCCGCTGCGCACCACGGTCGGGTCGCAGTCCGCCGACCTGGGGGAGTCCATCCCGCCGGTGGCCTCGGGCGGGCGCACCGCCCTGGAGGCCGTCGAGCGGGAGATCTACCGGGCCTGCGGCCACGAGGGGGCGCGGGAGATGTACACCCGGCTGCGCGGCGCCGCGGGGCTGGAGATCTCGCCCCGCGCCTGCTGGACGCTGAGCCACCTGGCGGTCACCGGGCCGCTGCGGGTGTCCGAGCTGGTGGAGATGTCCCACCTGCCCGACGACCGCTGGGAGGCGGTCCACCGGGAGCTGCTGGAGGCGGGCCACCTCGCCGGGGAGGGCGAGCCCTGGGAGCTGAGCCCCGAGGGGGAGGCGGCCGCCCGCCGCGTCTTCGAGGCCCAGCGGGAGGCGCTGCGCTCCCTGCTCGACGACTACGACGCGGAGCGGCACCCGGAGGTGGTGGCCGCGCTGGAGCGGATGACCGCCGAGACGCTCGGCGACGAGGGTGACGCGGGCCGCGTGGTCCGCGAGGACCGCCTGTCCTAGGGCGTGTCCGGTGGATGCCTTCGAGCGTTTCGGCGCTCGCGTCGAATGCCGGGAGCGGCCGCGTGGCGATCTCTCGCAGGACGGCCGGCGCGGGTCAGTCCGGGTTCGGCCGTCCGAGCGCAGGCGGCGCGGCGAGAGGCGGCCCCGCGGCCGCGACCCGGAATGATCCTCCGAACACGCCCTAGTCGCCGTCGGTGCCGGGGGCGGTGAGCTCGGGGTAGTAGCGGGCGGCCTCCTCGTCGGCGTCCGCCCAGCGGGAGGCCAGGTGGAGCCAGCTCCACAGGAGCACGGGGACGGCCGCCGTGAGCAGCAGGGCCCACAGCGGCGCCTGCCCCAGAAGGCGGGCGGCCCAGACCCCTGCGGCGAGCGCGCCGCCGCCCGCGGCCCAGGCCAGGGCGCGGCGCCCGGAGGCGAAGGTGAGGAAGAACAGCACCGTGCCCGCGACCGCGCCGAGGGCCATGGCGACCCCGCTCATCGGCGTCTCCTCTCGTCCGTCCCAGGGCAGCACACCGGGGTGAACAGAAGGGGAAACGGGCGGTGAAGGGGGGCCGGGGTCTTGCCGGATCCACAAAACCGAATACAGTTCGGTTCACAGGAAACGTCACCCAGGCCCTTGGAGGACCCGTGGCCGAGGCATACATCGTCGGCGCCGTCCGCACCCCCGTCGGTACGAGGAAGGGCGCGCTGGCCGCCGTCCACCCCGCCGACCTCGGCGCTCACGTGCTCAAGGAGCTCGTCGAGCGCACGGGCGTCGACCCGTCCGCGGTCGAGGACGTCATCATGGGCTGTGTGAGCCAGGTCGGCCCGCAGGCCCTGGACCTGGCCCGCACCTCCTGGCTGTCCGCCGGGCTGCCCGAGAGCGTCCCCGGCGTCACCATCGACCGCCAGTGCGGCTCCTCCCAGCAGGCCGTCCACTTCGCCGCCCAGGGCGTCATGTCCGGCACCCAGGACCTGGTCGTGGCCTCCGGCGTCGAGAACATGGGCATGGTCCCCATGGGCTCCAACGTCCAGTACGCCATCGACAACGGCCTGGGCCTGTACGGCGACGGCTGGGTCGAGCGCTACGGCCTCCAGGAGATCTCGCAGTTCCGCGGCGCCCAGCTCATGTGCGAGAAGTGGGGCTTCAAGCGCGAGCAGCTGGAGGAGTACGCCCTGGAGAGCCACCGGCGCGCCGCCAAGGCCCTGGACGAGGGCTACTTCGACGCCCAGACCGCCCCGCTGGCGGGCGTCACCCGGGACGAGGGCGTGCGCCCCGACACCACCCTGGAGAAGATGGCCGGCCTGAAGCCGCTGCGCGAGGGCTGGGAGCTCACCGCCGCCGTGGCCAGCCAGATCTCCGTGGGCGCCGGCGCCGTGCTCATCGCCTCCGAGCGCGCCGTGGCGCAGCACGGGCTCACCCCGCTGGCCCGCATCGTCCAGCTCTCCCTGGTCGGCGACGACCCGGTCTACATGCTCACCGCCCCGATCCCGGCCACGCGGATCGCCCTGGAGAAGGCGGGCCTGGGCATCGACGACATCGACGTCACCGAGATCAACGAGGCCTTCGCCCCGGTCCCGCTGTCCTGGATCGAGGAGCTGGGCGCCGACCCGGCCAAGGTCAACCCCAACGGCGGTGCCATCGCCCTGGGCCACCCGCTGGGCGCCACCGGCGCCGTCCTCATGACCAAGCTCGTCAACGAGCTGCACCGCACCGGCGGCCGCTACGGCCTCCAGACCATGTGCGAGGGCGGCGGCCAGGCCAACGTCACCATCATCGAACGCGTCTGACCCGCGCCCCCGGGCCGCGCCGCCCCTCCGGGGCCGCGCGGCCCTCCCGTTTCAGCGGCGGGCCAGGGCCGGGCCGCCGGGGCCGTTGGGGAGGCCGAGCCAGGCGGCCATCTCGGCCAGGTGCTCCACCAGCTGCGGCAGGGTGTCGTCCGGGGCGCCGTCCTCCAGCGTGATCCGCTGGGCGAGCAGGGTGCCCGAGGCGCGGTCGGCCTTGAGGTCGACGCGGGCCACCAGGTCCTCGCCGAGCAGGAACGGCAGCACGTAGTAGCCGTGCACCCGCTTGGCGGCCGGGGTGTAGATCTCGATGCGGTACCGGAAGCCGAACAGCTCCTCGGCCCGGTCGCGGGTCCACACCAGGGAGTCGAACGGGCTCAGCAGCGCCCGCGCCTCCACCCTGCGCGGCACCCGGGCGTCCCGGTGCAGGTAGGCGGTGCGGTCCCAGCCCCGGACCCGGACCGGGACCAGCTCGCCGGACTCCACCAGGTCGGCGACGGCCGGGCGCGACTCCGCGCTCTTGAGCCGGAAGTAGTCGCGCAGGCAGGGCTCGGTGGCGATCCCGTGCGCGCGGGCGGCGATGGCCACCAGCTGCCGGTGGGCGTCCGCGTCGTCCGCCAGGGGCGCGGCGTGCACCTCGGGCGGCAGCACCCGCTCGGGCAGGTCGTAGCGGCGCTCGAACTGGGAGTTGCGGCCGTTGGAGGTGAGGTCACCGACCCAGAACAGGTACTCCAGGCACTTCTTCACCTCCGACCAGTTCCAGCCCCAGTGGTCCTTGGCGCGCGGCACGTCGTGGGCGAGGGCGGCCTCCACCTCGCGGGCGGTGGCCGGGCCGATCCGCGCGACCTCCTCGTGCACCGCCTTGATGAGCTGCGGCTTCTCCACATGGACGTTGTTCATCCACCCCACGTCGGCCCGGGCCCGGTTGCGCTCCATGCGGTACCGCATGAGCTGCCGGGTGGCCGGGGGGACCAGGCTCGCCTCGTGCGCCCAGCACTCGACCAGGCGGGCCGGGCTCGCCTTGGCCGCGGTGGTGGCCGCCCGGTCCAGCAGCGCGGTGTCGTAGCCGCCCAGCCGGGCGAACACCGGCAGGTACTGGCTGCGGGCCAGCACGTTCACGCTGTCGATCTGGATGATCCCCAGGCGGCCCACCACCCGGCCCAGGTGGCCCAGGTTCGGGGTGCCCGCGGGCCGGGGGCCTGCCAGCCCCTGGGCGGCGATCGCGATCCGGCGGGCCTGGGACAGGGACAGTTCCGCGTCGCGGCGGGGGTGCGGTTCGGGCATGCCGAACACGGTAGCCCCCGCCGCCGACAATCCGCGCCTCAGCCCATCCGCCGGTGCAGGTCCTTCTCCCGGGAGGGTCCCGGCCCGGCCGGGGCGATCAGCGGTCCGGGCAGCGACGGGTCGAGCACGCCCTCCTCCAGCCAGGTGTAGGAGTCGTCCATGACCCGGCGGGCCACCTTGCCGTCGATGTCGTCGGTGTTGGACCACAGCCCCTCGAACAGCGCCTCGACCCGCAGCCGCGACTGGCGGCAGAAGGCGTCGGCGAGCTCCAGCGGCGTCGTGCCGCGCTCGGGCCGGGTGTCGGCGTCGTGCCGGGCCCGCACCACCGCCGCGCTCATCGCGAACAGTTCCGCGCCGATGTCCACCACCCGGCCCAGGAACCCCTGCTTGACCTCCATCCTCCCCTGCCAGCGCGTCATCCCGTAGAACGTCGACCGCGCCAGCCTGCGGGCGGCGCGCTCCACGTACCGCAGGTGCCCGGCCAGCGGCCCGAACTCCACGTACGCCGACGGCAGCTGGCCCCGGCCCACGGCCAGCGTCGGCAGCCAGGCCGCGTAGAACCCGGTCGCCCTGGTCAGCGCCCGCGCCTTGGCCGCGCGGTCCGCGTCCGGGTCGATGATGTCCCCGGCCACCGCCAGGTGGGCGTCCACCGCCTCGCGGGCGATGAGCAGGTGCATGATCTCCGTGCTGCCCTCGAAGATCCGGTTGATGCGCAGGTCCCGCAGCAGCTGCTCGGCCGGGATCCCCCGCTCGCCGCGGGCGGCCAGCGACTCGGCGGTCTCGAACCCGCGCCCGCCGCGGATCTGGACCAGTTCGTCGGCGATCCGGTAGGCGTGCTCGGACGCCCACAGCTTGGCGATGGCCGCCTCGATGCGGATGTCCTTGCGCTTCTCGTCGGCCATCCTGCTCGCCAGGTCGAGCATGGCCTCCATGGCGTAGGTGGTGGCGGCGATGTAGGAGATCTTCTTGGCGATCTCCTCGTGCCGGCCGACCGGCCGCCCCCACTGGACCCGTTCGCGCGACCACTCGCGCGCGATCCCGACCGCCCACTTGCCGGCCCCCACGCACAGGGCGGGCAGGGACAGCCGGCCCGTGTTGAGTGTGGACAGGGCGATGCGCAGCCCCTGCCCCTTCTCGCCGATCCGGTTGGCGGCCGGCACCCGCACGTCGTGCAGCCGGGTGACGCCGTTCTCCAGCCCGCGCAGGCCCATGAACCGGTTGCGCCGCTCCACGGTGATCCCGGGGGAGTCCCCCTCGACCACGAACGCGGTGATGCCGCCCCGGTGCCCGGGCCCCTCCGGCACCCGCGCCATGACCACCAGCAGGTCGGCGACGACGCCGTTGGTGGTCCACAGCTTCACCCCGTCGATCCGGTAGCCGGTCCCGTCCTCGGTGGGCACGGCGGTGGTCCGCAGCCGGGCGGGGTCGCTGCCCACGTCGGGCTCGGTGAGCAGGAAAGCGCTGATGGCGTCGCGGGCGCAGCGCGGCAGGAACTCCCGCTTCTGGGCCGGGGTGCCGAACATGGACACCGGCTGGGGCACGCCGATCGACTGGTGGGCGGACAGCAGGGCGCCGATCGCCGGGGACACCGAGCCGACCAGGGTGAGGGCGCGGTTGTAGTGCACCTGGCTCAGCCCCAGGCCGCCGTACTCGACGGGGATCTTCATGCCCAGCGCGCCCAGCTCGCGCAGTCCGGCCACGACCTCGTCGGGGATGCGCTCCTCGCGTTCGATGCGCTGGGCGTCGATCCCCTCGCAGAAGTCGCGCAGCCGGGCCAGGAAGGCGTCGCCGCGCTCGTCGTCCTCCCGGTCGGGGACGGGCATCGGGTGGATCAGGTCCAGGCGCAGGCGGCCCAGGTACAGCTCCTTGGCGAAGCCGGGCAGGTCCGAGGCGCCCTCGCGGGCCTGCTCGGCCACCGCTCTGGCGCGGCGCTCGTCGATCTCGGGTGCGGTGGGGTCGGGGGTCTGCGCTCGGGCTTCGGGATCGGCCGCGGACATGGTCGTCACCTCGTCCTGGAAGGGGTCTGGGTGTGGCCTGTATCACAGCACTACCCGGAGGCGGGCGCGCCGACGCACGGCGGACCGGACCCGGTGCCGGGGCGCGGCGGCCGGGCAAAAACCTTGGGCGAAATGCGAACCTCGGAGCCCGCTCGGCCGTCCTACGGGGCGCGACGGAAACAACCGGGCATGTGCTGGGAGTCCCGTCCTGGGCCCGGTGCGGAGGACGGCCGCACCGGGCCCGCCCGTCACCCTCCACCACCCTCAATCGACGGCCTGCGGCCGACTTCCCCTCCTTGCCCGTCGCCCTCCACCACCCTCAAAGGACGGCCTCCGGCCGGGCTTTTCTCCCTGCCCGTCACCCTCCACCACCCTCAATCGACGGCCTGCGGCCGGGTTTCCCTTCCCGCCCGTCCGCTCCCACCGCCCCCGGTCAACGGCCGCCCGGGCCCTCCCGGCCTCCGGCCGGCCCGCCTTTCGGGCCCGCCGCACCCGCTTCCTTCTCCGCTGTCGCCGCGAAGCCCTAGGCTGGCGCTGTGCGTATCGCGACTTGGAATGTGAACAGTGCCCGGGCCCGGGTCGAACGGATCGGGGCCTGGCTCGACCGGAGCGACGTCGACGTCCTCGCCATCCAGGAGACCAAGGCCAGGGACGACCAGTTCCCCGCCGCCGTCTTCACCGACCGCGGCTACGAGGTCGCCCACCACGGGATCTCCCAGTGGAACGGCGTCGCGATCGCCTCCCGGGTCGGCCTGGAGGAGGTGCAGGTCGGCTTCCCCGGCCAGCCCGGCTACGGCGACCCCGAGGAGGCCGAGGCCCGCGCCATCGGCGCCACCTGCGGCGGCGTCCGGGTGTGGAGCCTGTACGTGCCCAACGGCCGCGAGATCGACCACCCCCACTACGCCTACAAGCTGCGCTGGCTGGAGGCCCTGCGCGAGGCGGGCACGGCCGCCCTGGCCGCCGACCCCGACGCGCAGATCGCCTACGTCGGCGACTTCAACATCGCCCCCCAGGACGACGACGTGTGGGACGTGGCCGCCTTCGACGGCCTCACCCACGTGACCGAGCCCGAGCGGGAGGCCTTCCGGGCCCTGGGCAAGGCGGGCTTCGAGGACGTCGCCCGCGCGTACACCCCCGGCCCCGGCGTCTACACCTACTGGGACTACAAGGGACTGGCCTTCCCCAAGCGGCGCGGCATGCGCATCGACTTCGTGCTGGCCTCCCCGGCGCTGCGCGCCCGCGTGAGCGGTGCGAGCGTCGACCGTGAGGAGCGCAAGGGCAAGGGCGCCTCCGACCACGCGCCCGTCATCGTCGGCCTGGACGGGGAAGAGGGCCTGCCCCGCGACAAGAAGAAGGAGGACGGGGCGTGAGCGGCCCGCGCATCGCCGTCTTCGGCAGCGTCAACATGGACCTGGTGGCCTACGTGGACACCGCTCCGGCCACCGGTGAGACCGTCACCGGTACGGCCTTCCGGCAGGTGCCCGGCGGCAAGGGCGCCAACCAGGCGGTCTCCGCCGCCCGTGCCGGCGCCGACACCGTGTTCCTGGGCGCGGTGGGCGACGACGCCTTCGGCGCCGAGCTGCGGGGCAACCTGGTCGCCTCCGGCATCGACACCACCGGCCTGCGCACCGTTCCGGGCCCCTCGGGCATCGCCCACATCGTCGTGGACGGCCGCGGCGGGAACTCGATCATCGTCGTGCCCGGTGCCAACGGCGAGGTCACCGGCACCGTGCCCGGCGACCGAGAGCTCATCGGCGGGGCCGACGCCCTCCTGCTCCAGCTGGAGCTGCCGATGGAGGCGGTCGTGGCGGCCGCGCGCACCGGCCGCGAACAGGGCGTTCGGGTGCACCTCACCCCGGCCCCGGCGCGGGAGCTGCCCGACGAGCTGCTGGAGTCGGTGGACGTGCTCGTCCCCAACGAGCACGAGGCGGCCGCGATCACCGGGCGCACCGACCCCCGCGAGGCGCTCGCGGCGCTGCTGGAGCGGGTCCCGGAGGTGCTCGTCACGCTGGGCGGCGAGGGCTCCCTGTACGGGGCGCGCGGCGCCGAGCCGGTGCACGTCCCGGCCCTGAAGGTCGAGGCCGTGGACACCACTGCGGCCGGCGACACGTTCTGCGGCTCCTTCGCGGTGGCCCGGGCGGAGGGCGCCGAACCGGCCGAGGCCATGCGGTTCGCCGCCGCCGCGGCCGCGCTGTCGGTCCAGCGGCACGGCGCCAGCTCCTCGATGCCGACCCGCGCGGAGGTCGAGGCCCTGCTCAGGGGCTGATCCGGCGGACGGCGGGGGCGGCACCGGCCGGTGCCGCCCCCGCCGCGCGTCCTCAGAGGGTGTGGCGGCGCGGCCGCTCGGCGCCGTCGATGCTCAGCCAGGAGCCGTCCCCGATCACGACCAGGCGCTCGTGGTGCCGGGACTGCCCGGGGAGCGGGCCCAGCACCCGCCCGGTGGCCGCCTCCACGACGTGGTTCTCGCGGAAGTCCAGGTCCTGGCCGTCGTCCTCGTAGTCCTCGTCCTCATCGTCCTCCTCCGGCTCCGGCACGGCGCGCTCGCCGTGGACGGAGACGACGACGCGGTCCTCGTCGAGGAAGGCCGCCAGGTGCATGCCGAGGAAGAGCGTCTCGAAGTCGTCCCCGTCGTGGTCGAAGGCGTCCAGCCCGAAGCCGCCCAGCTCCTCCCCGTCCGGGAAGGAGTGGAGGGTGATCCCCGATTCGTCGCCGACCAGGAACACCCGGCCGCTCGGTGACAGGTCGTCCAGGTAGCCGTACGTCCCGTACGTGTGGAGGTCGAGCCCCCCGTCCTCCAGGCGGGCGCGGAAGTTGCGGCCCCCGTCCTGGCCCTCCATCACGCCCACCAGGACGTGCTCCCCGTCCGGGTGGGGCCGGACGAGGGCCCCGTGCCCCGAACTCCCCAGCACGGCCTCGGCCAGAACGGTGCCGTCGGCCGCGTCGAGGGCCAGGAGCCGGTCGGTGCCGCGCTTGAGGTGCGGGTTGCGGTCGAGCCTGCGGTCCATCTCGGGCGACTCGCCCCGGGGGACCGGGACCATCGGGCCCTGCCGGTAGAGCCAGAGGGTCCGCCCGTCGGGCGAGAAGGCGCACGAGGGCCCGCCGGACAGGTACGTGCCGTCCTGGTCGCCGGTCCTGAGGGGGTGCCGCCAGAGCTCGGTGCCGTCGCGGTCGGCGCACACCAGTTCCCCGCCGGCGGCGTAGGCGACGCGGTCCAGCGCCGGGGAGACGGCGTGGCCGGTGGCCCCGTCCCGTGTGGAGAACCGGGCGGTGTGCCGGACGGGTGCACCGCTCTCGGCCGCGCGCTCGGTGAAGGCGTAGGCGTACGCCTCGGCGCCGTAGGTCAGGGTGACGATCCTGTCGGTCATCGTGTCCTTCGAGGGGTCGTTGGGGCGTTCGGTCGCTCAGACGCCCCCGGCGCCGGTTCGGTGCCCCCTCGTCGGGAGTCTCCTAGGACTCGTGGCCGATCTGCGCCAGGAACGGCGCGGGGTCCTGGTCCTGGAGCCGCACCTCCAGGACGATGTCGACCTCGTCCCCGACCAGGCGGCCGCCCCAGGGCACCTCGCCGCCGTCGCCCACGCCGTGGTCGGACAGGCGGATGCGGGTGGTGGCGGAGAAGAAGTGGCCGTACACGTCGTCGGGGAACGCGTAGTCGGGGGCCTCGCCCACCCACTGGGCGTCCAGGGTGACGGGGGCGGCCGTGCCGTGCACGGTGAGGTCGCCGTGCAGGCGGAAGGCGTTGCGGCCGCGGCCGCCGGGCTCCACGCCGGTGGAGGCGAACCGCAGCTCCGGGTGGTTCTCCACGTCCAGGAAGTCGGCGGAGCGCAGGTGCGCGTCGCGGGCGCCGACGCCGGTGTTGATGCTGGAGGCGTCCATGACCACTTCGACCTTCGAGGCGCCGGGGTCCTCGGCGACCAGAACCCGGCCCCGCGCACGGCCGAACGTGCCCTGGACCCGGCCGAAGCGCAGGTAGTGGGCGACGAAGATGAGGCTGGAGTGCAGGGGGTCCAGGTGCCAGAGACCCGGCGCCGGGCCGACCGGAGTGGATTCCATACCTACTTCTCCCTTTTGTCCGTAAAAGGTCTTTTGTCCGTTCAGCCTAGGTCCGGTGTACCACCCGGACCCGGGTTTCGGACGCGGGGAAAGGCGAGAGATGGGACTCGCTCCGTCCCGGGAAGCGGAGAAGCCTGGGATGCAAGGGAATTCGTCCGCTATGAGAGTTCTCTCGGACGATGACCGTTCCGGGACCCGGCCCCTGCCGGCCGGGACCCGGCACACGGCGAAGGGCCGGAACGCGCCACCGCGTTCCGGCCCTTTCCGGTGCCCTCGGGGCACCTGCGGGTGCCGCGCCCTACATGTGCTCGGGCGCCTCCACGCCGAGCAGGTCCAGGCCCTGGACCAGCACGCGCAGCGCCACCGCGATCAGCGTCAGCCGCGACTCGCGCTCGGCCCCGGTGCCGGCGGCCAGCACCGGGCAGTGCTCGTAGAACGCCGTCAGCGACTGGGCCAGCTCGAACAGGTAGGTCGACAGCCGGTGCGGCTGGAGCAGGTCGCCGACCTGCGCCACCACCGGGCCGAACTCCAGCAGCTTCAGCGCCAGCGCCCGCTCGGCGGCGTGGCCGACGGTGATGTCCGCCCGCGCCTGCTCCGGCGACAGCCCGCCCTTGCGGAAGATCGAGCGGATCCGGGCCTGCGCGTACTGCAGGTACGGACCGGTGTTGCCGGTCAGCGCCAGCATGCGGTCGAAGTCGAAGGTGTACTCGGTGTCGTGCGCCACCGACAGGTCCGCGTACTTGACCGCGCCGATGCCCACCTGGCGGGCGATCTCGGCCTGCTCCTCGGCGGGCAGGTCGGGCCGGTTCTCCCGGACCACCGCGGCGGCCCGGTCGATCGCCTCGTCCAGCAGGGCCATCAGCCGCACCGGGGCACCGCTGCGGGTCCGCAGGATCTTCCCGTCCGAGCCCAGTACGTTGCCGATCTGGACGTGGGTGGTCTCGACGGAGTCCGGCAGCCAGCCCGCCTCGCGCGCGGCCGCCCACACCATCTTGAAGTGCATCGCCTGCGGGGCGCCCACCACGTACAGGATGCGGTCGGCCTTGAGGTCCTCCACCCGGTGCCGGACGGTGGCCAGGTCGGTGGTGGCGTAGCCGTAGCCGCCGTCGCTCTTGCGGACGATCAGCGGGACCGGCTTGCCCTCGCGGCCGGTGAAGCCGTCCAGGAAGACGCACAGGGCGCCGTCGCTGATCTCGGCGATCCCCTTGGCCTCCAGCTCGTCGCACACGGCGGCGAGCATGTCGTTGTAGGTGCTCTCGCCGGCGAGGTCGTCGTCGGTGAGGGTGACGCCCAGCTTGGCGTACACCTTGTTGAAGTACACCTTGGACAGGCCCACCAGCTCGCGCCACAGGCGCAGCGTCTCCTCGTCGCCGCCCTGGAGGGCGACCACCCGGCGCCGGGCGCGGGCCGCGAACTCCTCCGGCCCGGGGCCCGAGGAGTCGAACTTGGTGCGCGCCGCCTGGTAGAAGGCGTTGGGGTCGGTGGTGAGCAGGTCCGCCTCGGGCGAGTCCTCGCCGACCTCCAGCAGGTGCTCGATGAGCATGCCGAAGGGGGTGCCCCAGTCGCCGATGTGGTTCTGCCGGATGACGTTGTGGCCCAGCAGCTCCAGGGTCCGCGCCAGCGAGTCGCCGACCACGGTGGTGCGCAGGTGGCCGACGTGCATCTCCTTGGCCACGTTGGGCGCGGAGTAGTCGAGCGGGATGTTGCGCCGCTCCTGCACGGGCACGCCCAGGCGCTCGTCGTCGAGCAGCTCGCGGGTCCGCCCGGAGATCCAGTCGTCGCGCAGGGTCAGGTTGATGAAGCCGGGCCCGCTGACCTCCACGGCCGAGCAGACGTCGGCGACGTCGAGGTGTTCCATGATCGCCGCGGACACCTCGCGCGGCTTTCGGCCCAGGCGCTTGGCGAGTGCGAGCGCGGCGTTCGCCTGGTAGTCGGCGAACTGTGACGGGCGGATGACGGGGTCGGTGTCGGCGTACTCGGGGCCGAAGGCGGCCCCGAGGGCGGACTGGACCCGTCGCGAGAGTACTTCCTGCGGGTCGGCCATGCCCCAAGCGTACCGAGCCCGCGGGGGTGTTCTCGGCGCTTTTCCGCCCGCCCCGCCGCCCCTCAGCGCCCTTCGGCGGGGCCCTCGGACTGGGCCAGGCGGTGCAGCCACCCGGCCGGGCGGGTGTGCAGACGGCGGCGGACGTGCTCGCCGATGTCCCCGGCGGCCAGGTCGTGGGCGAGGCGGCAGGCATGGGCGATGCCCCGGGCCCGGCTGTCGCCGTGGGCGATCACCACGGTGCCGTTGAGCCCCAGCAGCGCGGCGCCGCCGTAGGTCTCGCTGTCCAGGCGCTCGCGCAGCCCGCGCAGGGCCTTGCGCTGGAGCATGGCCCCGGCCTTGGCCGCCACCGACGAGGTCAGCGCGGTGCGGACGGCGTCCATGGCGAACGCGGCGGTCCCCTCCACGGCCTTGAGCGCCACGTTCCCGGTGTGCCCGTCGGTGACGATCACGTCGACCTTGCGGGCGAGCAGGTCGTGGCCCTCGATGTTGCCGCGGTAGTCCATGACCGTGGAGTCCTCGGCGGCGGCCGCCAGCAGCTCGGCGGTGCGGCGGACCAGCCTGTTGCCCTTGCCGGGCTCGGAGCCGATGGTGAGCAGCCCCACCCGGGGCCGCTGCACCCTGAACGCCGTCTGGGCGTAGGCGCACCCCAGGTGCGCGAACTGCACCAGCATCTCCGGCTTGGCGTCGGCGTTGGCCCCCGCGTCCACCATGATCGTCGGCGTCTCGCCGGTGGGCAGGGTGACCGCCAGGGCGGGCCGCAGCACCCCGTGCTGGGTCCGCAGGCGCACGGTGGAGGTGGCCACGACGCCGCCGGTGGAGCCGGCCGAGACCAGCGCGTCGGCGTCCCCGCGCCGGATCAGGCGGCAGGCGACGGCGGCGCTGGAGCGGGGGCGCCGCCAGCTGGCCAGCGCGCCCTCGTGCATGGCGAGGCTGTCCTCGGCGTGCACGACCGGGATGTCGCGCAGGGCGTCGTGCTCGGCGAGGAGGCCGGCGATCTCGGTGCGGCGGCCCACGAGGACGACCCGCAGGCCCAGCTCGCGTACGGCCAGGACGGCGCCCTCGACGACCGCCCCGGGGGCGTTGTCGCCGCCCATCGCGTCGACGGCGATGATCGGCGGCGAGGTGCGGCGGAGTGCGACGGGCGCGTCCGCGTCGGAGGTGCCGGTCACGTGGCGTCCTTCACGGTGAGGTGAATCGGTGGAGGCACGCCGTCGGTGCAGGTCCCCGCGCCGATGCGGGCACACGCCGACGGGTGCGCGGGTGGTGTGCAAACACCGTACCGGGTGGAGTGGGAAGCCCTGCGGTTCGGGACATTCATCCACTCATGCGAGGATACTTCCCGTATGTCCAGGTCAGGGCTGTATTTTGCTCCATCTGGGTACAAAGCCCCAAGTAGGGGTATATCCGCTCGCTGGCCCGGGTGTTCATGACGCTCCGGGTGCATGTGACAACCGAACACGAATTCCGTTTCCGGAGGTTCCCCGGGTGCCCGCACACCGGAACCCCCGGATCAGGGCTGCCCTCACGACCCCGCGCGGGCGGCCCTGAATCGCATCCAGGAGAGGAGAGGCGTGAGCGTTACGCCAGAGGCGGCACTGTCCCCGTCCACCGGACGTCGGTTTCGTGCCTACACGACGAAGCACATCGACGAGCTCACAGCGCGAGCCGGCCTCGCCGCCGATGAGCGGCTCGCGGTGCAGGCGGTGGCGACCGTCCTGCCCTTCCGTGTCAACAGCTACGTCCTGGACGAGCTGATCGACTGGGACGCCGCGCCGAACGACCCGATCTACCGGCTGGTGTTCCCGCAGGCGGACATGCTGCCGCAGAGCGACGTGGCGCGGATCGCCGACCTGATCAAGGCCGGGGCGCCCCGCAAGGAGCTCAACGAGGCGGCCAACGCCGTCCGCGCGCGGCTCAACCCGCACCCGGCCGGGCAGATGGACCTCAACGTTCCCAAGGTGAACGAAGAGCCCATCCCGGGCATCCAGCACAAGTACCAGGAGACCGTGCTCTTCTTCCCCAAGCAGGGGCAGACCTGTCACGCGTACTGCACGTACTGCTTCCGCTGGGCCCAGTTCGTCGGCGACGCCGACCTGAAGTTCGCCTCCAGCGAGATCGACCAGCTGGTCGACTACGTGCGCTCGCACCCGGAGGTCACCAGCGTCCTGTTCACGGGCGGCGACCCGATGATCATGGGCGAGGGAGTGATCTCCAAGTACATCGAGCCGCTGCTGGAGATCGAGCACCTGGAGGCCATCCGGATCGGCACGAAGGCGCTGGCCTACTGGCCGCAGCGCTTCGTCACCGACCCGGACGCCGACGACACGCTCCGGCTCTTCGAGAAGGTCGTCGCCTCGGGCAAGAACCTGGCGTTCATGGCGCACTTCTCGCACCCGGCCGAGATGCGGCCGGAGATCGTCCAGGAGGCCGTGCGGCGCATCCGCTCCACCGGGGCGGTCATCCGCACCCAGGCTCCGCTGATCCGCACGATCAACGACGACCCGGCCGTGTGGGAGAGCATGTGGCGCACCCACCTGCGCCACGGGATGGTCCCCTACTACATGTTCGTCGAGCGCGACACCGGCCCGCAGGACTACTTCGCGGTGCCGCTGGCGGAGGCCTACGAGATCTTCCGCGGCGCCTACAAGAACGTGTCCGGGCTGGCCCGCACCGTCCGCGGTCCGTCCATGTCGGCGACCCCGGGCAAGGTGTGCGTGGACGGCGTCACCGAGATCGCCGGCGAGAAGGTGTTCGCGCTGCACTTCATCCAGGCGCGCGACCCCGAGCTGGTGGGCAGGCCGTTCTTCGCCAAGTACGACGAGAAGGCCGCCTGGCTGTTCGACCTCAAGCCCGCCCTGGGCGCCACCCACTTCCCGTGGGAGACGCCCCCGGTGGCCGCGGGCGACGGCGGCGTGGACCCCACCCGCCTGTAGGGGCCCCGGCGGGGCCCGTCCGCGCCCGCGCAGGGCATTGAACACGGGGCCCCGCCCGCGCCTCCACCGCCTCCGGCCCCGGCGGCCGTGCAGGTACGGAGGAGCCCGGTACCCGTCGAGGGGTACCGGGCTCCTCGTGCGTCCGCACCGTGGACGGAAGGCGGTCACCGCGCGGCCGGGGTCCGGCGCGGTGGCCATCGGCGCGGACGGCTTCTCCAAGGGGGTTCTGTGGGGTCCGCGGGCGACGGTGCCCGTCGGTGCCGCGGACCTGCGCGCGCCGGGGTCAGACCCGGCAGCCCGCCTGGCCCAGCAGGGCGTCGAAGTCGCCGGTCTTGGCGCCGCGGACGAAGGCCTCCAGCTCGGCGTGGGTGTAGACCAGCACCGGCCCCTGGGGGTCGCGCGAATTGCGGACCGCGAACTCCCCGCCGGGCAGGGTCGCCACCTCGACGCAGTTCCCATCCGGATTGCTCCAGCTGCTCTTGGTCCACTCGACCTTGGGCAGACGGCTTGCCGGAACGCCGTTGTAGATGGGCGACATCTCGACCTCCTGGAACTTCGGGGGACGTGTGAGCGGGTGTCCACGCGCTGCCGCCGACACGTCGGGGGCGCTCGTGCCGGAGTCACCGGACCGGTCGGGGTTTCTGAGGAGAGATCTTCCCCAATGTGCCGTTCCGTCCCCGGTGCGCACCCAGAGAGTAGCTTATGCACGTGCATACGTGATTACGTCGGTAAGCACATATGCAAGATCCCAGGGTGAGGACGCGCATGTCACCGCTAACGTGGGGGCTCCGGGGAGGGGTTCCGCGGACCCCCGATCGTTTCCCAGTCGTGGCCGAAGCCGGTCAGCCGGGCCGCACAGGTGTGCGCGCACGGCGAACGCCCGGACGCGGAGCGGTACCGGGCGTTGGGAAGGGGCCGGGGGATGTGTGTCGCGGGAGGCCCCGCGGGGGTCGTGGGCGGCTGTGGGGTGGCTGTTGCGGGGTGGGGCGGCGCGGTCGCGGGGACGGTTCGGGAGGCGGGTTCCCGGGGGCTCAGTCGCTGTAGCGTTCCAGGAACGAGCGCAGGATCCCCTCGGTGGCCGAGGGCTGCGGCGCCTGGGTGGCCAGGTGGTCCATCGTCTGGGCGTAGAGGCTGGTGTCCTCGAACTTGTCGAAGTACAGGGAGCTGCCCAACTGCTCCAGGTAGACCACGTCGGGCAGCTGCGGAGTGGGGAAGCGCAGGATGCTGAACGGCCCCCCGGCCGCCGGGTGCCCGCCCATGGCGAAGGTCGCGACCTGGACGGTGATGTTGGGCCGACGGGACATCTCGATGAGGTGCTCGATCTGCCCGCGCATCACGGCGGCGTCGCCGAAGGGCCGGTGCAGCACGGCCTCGTCGATGACCGCCCACAGGCGGGGGCCCTCGTCCTCGGTGAATCTGCGCTGT
The DNA here is from genome assembly GCF_040614155.1 of Nocardiopsis sp. NPDC006139. Classification (NCBI taxonomy): domain Bacteria; kingdom Bacillati; phylum Actinomycetota; class Actinomycetes; order Streptosporangiales; family Nocardiopsidaceae; genus Nocardiopsis; species Nocardiopsis sp. NPDC006139. The sequence continues at coordinate 68,151 of NZ_JBEXTT010000012.1, read as the reverse complement.
CTGTGCATGCGCATCTGCACGCGACTGTCGATGTCCTCCTCGGAGGTGGCGGTACGCGACAGCCGGATCACCGAGCGGGCGTAGCCCTCGCTCTGGAGCAGACCGGGGACGAACTGCACCTCGAAGGTCCGGATGACGGAGGCGGCCTCCTCCAGGCCCACGTAGACGCCGAACCAGTTCGGCAGCACGTCACTGTACTTGTGCCACCAGCCCTGGGCGTTGGCGCTGGTGATGAGGCCGAGCAGGGCCTCGCGCTCGCCGGCGTGGGTCACGCCGTACAGCTTGAGCAGGTCCTCCACGTCGCGGTGCTTGAAGCTGACCTGGCCCAGCTCCATGCGGCTGATCTTGGCGTGGGAGGCGCGGATGGCGTATCCGGCGTCCTCCCGGGAAATCCCCTTCTCCTGGCGCAGCTTGCGGAGCTGCGTTCCGAGAAGAATGCGCAGCACGGTCGGACCACCGCTGGAATTCGCCAGGAAATCCCGGGTGACCTGGAAGTTCTCTGCGTGATCGGCGACCACATCGCCTCCCTGTAGCGGCTTTGGCGCGAGCGACCGCCCAGTATACCGAGCCCATTCCGCTGGGAACAGGGGTTCGGGGTGGGCGTTCCGAGGCCTTCTGTGTCGACAGTAAACCCGGATGTCCGTGTGTGAATTCTTCGAAGGACATCTACCAATAAGGGTTGTTCGTCCTATAGGCTTGCCGGGCGTTGATCTGCACGTGCATCTGTGTCTTACATCGGTAAGACACGGTGCCACACGCAGACAAGGCCGAGCGAACCCGCTTCACCACTCGTGAGGATCGTGATGAACGCAGAGCTGATGTCCTCGGAGCGGCACTCCGGGGCATCCTGGCGCCGTCCCTCCCTGACCGAAGTCCCCCGGCTCCCGGGAGGACGGTGGGCGGACCCGCTGGGCGGCACCCCCCTGGGCCGCACCGAGCGCACCTCCGAGCACGTCGTGGGCTCCTTCGCCTCGGTCCCCGACTCCGTGGGCGCGGTCCGCCGGCTCGCCGGCCTCGTCCTGGCCGAATGGGACCTGGCCGAGGTCGCCGACGACGTCCGCCTCGTGCTCTCCGAGCTCGTCGGCAACGCCTGCCGCCACGCGCTGACCCCCGACCGCGACCCCGGGACCACCCCGGTCGTGGTCCGGCTGAGCCGGGCCGACGGCTTCGGACGGGTGGCCTGCCTGGTCGCCGACACCAGCGACCGCGCCCCCCACAAGGTCGACGCCCACCACTTCGCCGAGTCCGGCCGCGGCCTGAGCCTGGTCGCCGCGTTCAGCGGCGAGTGGGGCTGGAACCCGATCCGCGGCGGCAAGGTCGTCTGGGCCGTCTGCGGCGGGCGGGACTGACCCGCACCCGAACGCAGGACCCGCCCGGCACGGCCGCCCCGCCGTCCACATCCCGCCTTCGGCCCACTCTGCCGAGTCCCGGAGCAGAGTAGGCTGTCAGCGCATGTCGGTATTCGACCGATCGCGTCCGACAGGGGAAGTTTTCCGACGCGGGGAACGGGGCGTGGACGTGCTGGACACGGAACGGGACAGGTTCATCTGCGACGGCGCCACCGTCGTCGCGCTCGGCGGCGAGCTGGACATCGCCACCGCCGAGGCCGCGTACGCCGCCATCGCGGCCGCCTCCGCCCGGGGCTGTGTGGTCGTCGACCTGGCCGCGGTGGAGTTCATCGACGCCTCCGGGGTCAACGCCTTCATCAACGCGATGCGCGTCACCACCCGCGAGCGCCGCCACCTGGCCCTGGCCTGCCCGCCCCGCCAGCTCTCGCGCATCCTCGACGTCCTGAACCTGCGCACCCTGCTGCCCACCCACGGCGACCTGGCCTCCGCCGTCGCCGCGCACGCCGGGACCCGCGCCGCCGCCCGCTGACCGCACCCGCGCGGCAGGCCGCCCCCGGATGACCCGGACAACGCGGAGGGCGCGCCCGACGGGGTCGGACGCGCCCTGGGAACACCCCCCGGCGGGGACTACTCCACGGTCACGCTCTTGGCCAGGTTGCGCGGCTGGTCCACGTCGTTGCCCTTGGCCAGCGCCAGCTCGCAGGCGAACACCTGCATCGGCACGGTCGCCACGATCGGCTGGAGCAGGGTCGGCACCGCCGGGATCTCGATGAGGACGTCCGAGTACGGGCGCACCGACTCGTCGCCCTCCTCCGCGATGACGATGGTGCGGGCGCCGCGGGCGCGCACCTCCTGGATGTTCGACACGATCTTGTCGTGCAGCACACTGCGGCCCTGCGGCGAGGGCACCACCACGACGACCGGCAGCCCCTCCTCGATCAGCGCGATCGGCCCGTGCTTGAGCTCGCCCGCCGCGAACGCCTCGGCGTGCATGTAGGCGAGCTCCTTGAGCTTGAGCGCGCCCTCCATCGCCACCGGATAGCCGACGTGGCGGCCCAGGAACAGGACGGTGTCGGCGTCCGACAGCGACCGGGCCAGCTCGCGCACCGGGCCGACGGTGTCCAGAACCTTCTCCACGTGCTGGGGCATCGTGGCCAGCTGGGCGATCACCGCGTCGATCTCGTCGCCGAACTTCAGCCCGCGCACCTGCGCCAGGTACAGGCCGATGAGGTAGCAGGCGGCCAGCTGGGTGAGGAAGGTCTTGGTGGCGGCCACCCCGACCTCCGGGCCCGCGTGCGTGTACAGCACGCCGTCGGACTCGCGCGGGATGGTGGAGCCGTTGACGTTGCAGATCGCCAGCACCTTGGCGCGCTGCTCGCGGGCGTAGCGCACCGCCATCAGGGTGTCCATGCTCTCGCCCGACTGGGAGATCGCGATCACCAGGGTCTGCCGGTCCAGGATCGGGTCCCGGTAGCGGAACTCGCTGGCCACCTCGACCTCGCACGGGATGCGGCACCAGTGCTCGATGGCGTACTTGGCGATCAGGCCCGCGTGGTAGGAGGTGCCGCAGGCGATGATGACGATCTTCTCGACCGAGCGCAGGTCCTGCGGGGACAGCCGCATCTCGTCCAGGGTCAGCTCGCCGCCCACGGACAGGCGGCCCAGGAGGGTGTCGGCGATCGCACGCGGCTGCTCGACGATCTCCTTGAGCATGAAGTAGTCGTAGCCGCCCTTCTCGGCGGCGGAGGCGTCCCAGTCCACGTGGTACTCGTTGACCTCGACGGGGGCGCCGTCGTAGTCGGTGACGCGCACCGAGTCCGGGCGCAGCTCCACGACCTGGTCCTGGCCCAGCTCGACCGCGTCGCGGGTGTGGGCGATGAACGCCGCCACGTCGCTGGCCAGGAAGTTCTCCCCCTGGCCGCGGCCGACGACCAGCGGCGAGTTGCGGCGGGCGGCGACCACGAGGTCGGGGTCGTCCACGGAGACGGCGACCAGGGTGAAGGCGCCCTCCAGGCGCTTGCACACCGCGCGCATGGCGGCGGCCAGGTCCCCGTCGCCGCGCGCCGCCAGCTCGGTGCTGAGCAGGTGGGCGGCCACCTCGGTGTCGGTCTCGGAGGTGAACTTGCAGCCCGCGTCCTCGAGCTCCAGCCGCAGGGCGGCGAAGTTCTCGATGATGCCGTTGTGGACGACCGCCACCCGGTTGTCGTTGTCGACGTGGGGGTGGGCGTTGACGTCATTGGGGGCGCCGTGGGTGGCCCAGCGGGTGTGGCCGATGCCCGCGCCCTCTCCGGTGATCGGGTGCTCCTCCAGGGCACCGCGCAGGTTCGCGAGCTTGCCGGCCCGCTTCTCCGTGTGCAGGGCGCCCCCGCCCAGCACAGCGACACCCGCGGAGTCATATCCGCGGTACTCCAACCTCGCGAGGCCGTCCACGACGACCTGGAGCGCCGATTGCGGCCCGACGTAGCCAACGATTCCGCACATGGCCGCCAGCGTAGGCCAAAAAGGACGCCGAATCGACCAACCACCCGTTGATACCAATGGTCGTTTTCCCAGGTAACGGTATAGACCATTTGGTGTACCACGGGTAGACCGCGCAGGTGGGGGCCGTGCGGGGCGTCCGAGTGGAACCGGTTCCACCAGGCCGTACCCGGCCAAAAAAACCTTGGTGGACCTGCCTGGGAGGGTCTGCGGCCGCAGGCCGTCCGTTGAGGGTGGCGGAGGGCGACGGGCGGGCGTGTGGTTTCGACCACGTTACGTCCCTGCTTCGGGCTTACCCGGGACCCGGGCGCCCGGACCGGTCGAGGCCCTCGTCTAGGGTGGTCACTCGTGTCCCACCCGACGAAGAACGGCGTCTCCACGCCGTACGTGGAGCTGGACCGGGAGGCCTGGGCGGCTCTGCGGGCCGCCACTCCGCTCTCCCTGACCGAGGCCGAGCTCGCACGGCTGCGCGGTACCACCGACCCGACGTCCCTGGAGGACGTGCGGGACGTCTACCTGCCCCTGTCCCGGCTGCTCAACCTGTACGTCGGCGCCACCCAGCAGCGGCACGCCGCCGTCCGGGGCTTCCTCGGGGAGGCCGACCGGCCCTCCCCGTTCATCATCGGTGTGGCCGGGAGCGTCGCGGTCGGCAAGTCCACCACCGCGCGCCTGCTGCGGTCCCTGCTGGCCCAGTGGCCCAACCACCCCGACGTGGAACTGGTCAGCACCGACAACTTCCTGTACCCCAACGCGGTGCTCGAAGCGCGCGGCCTCATGCGCCGCAAGGGCTTCCCCGAGAGCTACGACCGGCGGGCGCTGGTCCGGTTCGTCTCGGAGATGAAGGCGGGGGCCGACCGCATCGACATCCCCGTCTACTCGCACCTGCACTACGACATCGTCCCCGGCGAGCGGCAGACCGTGCACCGCCCCGACATCCTCATCGTCGAGGGCATCAACGTGCTCCAGCCCGCCACGGCCGGACGGCTGGCCGTGTCCGACTTCTTCGACTTCTCGATCTACGTCGACGCCCGGGTCGACAACATCCGCAACTGGTACCTGGACCGGTTCCGGGAGCTGCGCCGCACGGCCTTCTCCGATCCGCGGTCCTACTTCCACCACATGGCCACCACCCTGCGCGAGGAGGAGGCCCTGGAGTTCGCGGCCAACACCTGGCGCACCATCAACGAGGTCAACCTCGTCGAGAACATCCGCACCACCCGGGGGCGGGCCACCCTCGTCCTGTTCAAGGGGGACGACCACCGGGTCAGCCGGGTCCGCCTGCGCAAGACCTGAGAGCGGTCCGGGACACGCCCGGGCGGGGGTAGGCTGGTCCTTCTTTCTCTCCACGGCCCACCCCGGATGGGACGCCGTGCGCTTCACGAGGATCGGAACGAACCGGGCCCTGAGGGCGACCGGGGCGGGACCCGCGCACGCGCGAGGCCGTGCCGTGTCCCGTCGATCCCTCCCGAGGTCCGCATGACCACGACCGATCCCACGACCACGCCCGCCGACCCCGAACTGGTCGCCGAACGAGACTCCCTCGCCGCCGCCCGCGCCGCCCTGCGGGCGATGCGCGAGGAGGTCGAGGGCACCGAACTGATGCTCGGCGACGTCGTCAACGACAAGGTCACCAACGCGGCGCTCCAGCGCGGACGGCAGCGCCGCCTGGCCGCCCTCGCCGACCTGCCCGGGGCGCCGCTGTTCTTCGGCCGCCTCGACTTCGACCCCGGCACCGTGTTCCTCGACGAGGACGCCGGCCGGGGGCCCGACCGGGTCCACATCGGACGCCGGCACGTCCACGACCCGCAGGGCCGCCCCATGGTCCTGGACTGGCGCGCGCCGATCAGCGTCGCCTACTACCGCGCCTCGCCCACCGACCGGATGCGCGTCCTGGTGCGCCGGCGGTACGGGTTCACCACCCTCGACCACGGGCCGCGCCGGGACCCCGAGGTGGTGCTCACCGCGTTCGAGGACGAGCACCTGACCGGCGCCCCCGCACCCGACGAGCGGCCCGGGGAGCTGCTGGCCGCCGAGATCGAGCGGCCCCGCACCGGGCCGATGCGCGACATCGTCGCCACCATCCAGCCCGAGCAGGACGACCTGGTCCGCGCACCGCTGGGCACCACCCTGTGCGTGCAGGGGGCACCGGGCACCGGCAAGACCGCGGTGGGCCTGCACCGCATCGCGTTCCTGCTCTACACCGAGCGCGAACGCCTGTCCCGGGCGGGTGTGGCGATCATCGGGCCCAACCGGTCGTTCCTGTCCTACATCCGCGACGTGCTGCCCGCCCTGGGCGAGGTCGACGTCACCCAGACCACCGTCGGGGACCTGCTCACCCGCGGCCTGCCCGAACGGTTCCGGCCCGCCGCCGGGTGGGTGCGCCGGACGGAGGAGCCCTTCGCCGCCCGGGTCAAGGGCGACGCCCGCATGGCCGAGGTGATCCGCCGCGACCTCTGGTCGCACCTGCGCGAACCCGAGGAGGCGCTGATGGTGCGCCGCGGCTCGCGCCGCTGGCGGCTCTACCCGGAGGACCTGCGGCCCCTGCTGGACGAGTTGGCGGGCCGCGGCGTCGCCTACGGCTCGGGCCGCGAGCTGCTGTCCCACCGCATCGCGCACACCGTGCTCACCCTCATGGAGTCCGAGGGGGAGGTCTGCGACGACCGCACCCACGAGCAGGTCCGCCGCGACCCGGCGGTGCGCTCCGCGGTGACCGCCCTGTGGCCCAAGGTGGAGCCGACGGCCCAGGTGCTGGGGCTGCTCACCGACCCCGAGCGGCTGGCCCGGGCCGCCGACGGGATCCTCGACGAGCGGGAGCAGGCCGCCGTCCTGCTGCCGGGGAGGCCGCGCGGACCCAAGTCGGCCCGCTGGTCGGCGGAGGACCTGGCGCTCATCGACGAGGCCGCCGCGCTCATCGACCGGCCCGTGGGACTGGGCCACATCGTCGTGGACGAGGCCCAGGACCTCAGCCCCATGCAGTGCCGGGCCATCGGGCGCCGCTGCGAGTCGGGGTCGCTCACCGTCCTGGGCGACATCGCCCAGGGGACCAGCCCGTCGGCGGTCCGCACCTGGTCCACGCTGCTGGAGCACCTGGGCAAGCCCACCGGGCACCTGAGCGTCCTGGACCGGGGCTACCGGGTGCCCGCGCAGATCATCGACTTCGCCGCCCGGCTGCTGCCGACCATCGCCAAGGGGCTGGGCGCCCCGGTCGCGGTCCGCCGCGCCCCGGGATCACTGCGGGTCACCCCGGCCGCCGACGGCCTGGCCGCCCAGGTGGCCCGGGCCTGCCGCGCCGCCCTGGAGGGGGAGGGGTCGGTGGGCCTCATCGCCGCCGACGCCCACCTGCCCGCCCTGCTGGAGGAGCTGGCCGCGGAGGGCCTGGACGTCCCGGTCCTGGACGACGACACCGGCCTGGACGCCGCCCGCCTGGTCGCCGTCCCGGCGGGCCTGGCCAAGGGCCTGGAGTTCGACGCGGTCGTCGTCGCCGAGCCGGCCGCCATCGCCGAGGCCGAGGAGCGCGGCCTCAACCGCCTCTACGTCGTCCTCACCCGCGCCGTCAGCACCCTCCACGTCGTCCACTCCCGCCCGCTCCCCGGCCCCCTCGCCGAGGCCCCGGTCAGCGGCTGACGGGGGTGGGGCGGCGGACACCGGAGCGCTTCCAGGGGCCGGAGAGGATCCCGGCGGTCAGCAGCCACAGGGCGACCGTGACCAGGTGGGCCCGCTCCAGGAGGCCCAGGGCGACACCCGGGTCGCCGTCGCCGCCGGAGACCCGGACGGCCAGGACCAGGACGGCGACCGCGGCCAGCGCCTGGAGCGCGGCCACCGCCGCGGCCCAGATCCAGGCCGGGTCGGCGGCCCGGCGCCGGTCCACGGCGAGGGTCACCGCGCCGGCCAGCGCTGCCACGATCGCGACGGTCGCCAGGACGGGCTGCGCGGCGGTGGCCCCGCCCACCCCCTCGGCCAGCGCCTCCGACGCGCAGGCCACGTCCGTGGAGACCACACAGCGGCCCGGCAGCAGCGAGGCGACGAAGGAGGCCGCGCCGAACACGGCCATCGACCACCAGGACGCGGTCAACCAGAAGCCGGTCCGGCGGGCGCCCAGCGTCAGGCCGAGCGCGGCGGCGAGCACCACCAGGATCGACCCCGCGCGGTGGGCGCTGTCCAGGAATCTGCCGAACCCCGACTCCGGGTCGGCCGACGCGCCCTGGACGAGACTCCCGCCGGGCAGCATGACCTCCAGCGCCCACAGGCTGTACACGATGGCGGCGGCCACGGCCGCGACCCGGCCGTCCCGGTAGTCCCAGTGCCAATGTCCCGAGTAAGACATCGCGCGTGCCCTCCGTTCTCACCCGAAGCCCTCTCCACGTCTCTCGGACGGAGGACCCCCGGGTGCTCCCGGTCACACCGGTCGGTCAGGGGGACTTATGCCCCGGGGACCGCTCCGTCACCCCTCGGGTGACCCCGCCTCGGCCAACTCGCGGCGTCACCGTTATCCACGGGTGCGCCTGGGCGCGGCATCATGCAGAGAACGGAGCAGACGGGCACGTACGGACGGACCCGGCCGGAGAGGGAGTGCGCACGATGGACGATCCGACCACGACACGGTGGGTGATCGTGGGGGTCGACGGCACCGACTCCAGCCGCCACGCCCTGGAGTGGGCGGCGCAGCAGGCGGTGCTGCGCGGGCTCGGCGTGCGGATCGTGGCCGCGGCCGGCGCCCTGACCTCCGTCGGGGTGTTCGGGGCGCACACCCGGCTCGACGTCCCCCCGGACGAGGCCGACACCGGCGACGCCGAGCGCCTGCTGTCCTACGCCGCCGACTGGATATCGCGGCTCTTCCCCGAACTCCGGGTGCAGACCCGCCTGTCCTACGCCCGCCCCGTGGACGCGCTGCTGGCCGAGGCCGCCGCCGAGGGGGCCGTCGCAGTGGTGGTGGGCTCGCGCGGGCTGCGGGGGATCGTGGCCGCCTTCGTGGGCTCCGTCGGCATCGAGCTGGCCGCCCGCTCCCCGGTGCCGGTGGTGGTGCTCCCGCACGAGCACGCCGCCGCGCACGGCGTCCGCGGCCGGGTCATCGTCGGCATCGACGGGTCCGAGCCCAGCCGCCGGGCCGTCGACTTCGCTTTCACCCAGGCCGAGTTCGCCGACACCGAGCTGGTCGCGGTGAGCGCCTGGCAGCCGCTGGTGGCGTTCGCCGCCGCCACCGGGCCGATCCCGCCGGAGCTGTTCGACGACACCACCGCCGCCGAGGCCGCCCGCCAGTCGCTGGACGAGGAGCTGGCCCAGGCGCGGCTGCGCCACCCGCAGGTCCCGGTGAGCACCCGGGTGGTGCGGGCCCACCCCGTGGTCGCCCTGCTGGAGGAGGCCACCCCCGCCGATCTCATCGTGGTGGGCTCGCGCGGCCGCGGAGGCTTCCGGGGCCTGCTGCTGGGCTCGGTCAGCCACTCGGTCCTGCACGGCGCCCGCGGCCCGGTCGCCATACTCCGCTAGGGCGGGTTCGGCGGATGACTCCGAGCGTTCCGGCGCTCGCGCCGAATGCCGGGAGCGGCCGCGCGGTGATCTCTCGCAGGCCGGTCCGGGGGCGGTTGTCCGAGCGCAGGCGGCGCGGCGAGAGGCGGCCTCGCGGCCTCGACCCGGAACGATCAACACGCCCTCAAGGAGCGCACGCGGACGGCGCGGGCCGTCGCGGCGCCGTCGGCGGTCGGTGACGCGATCCCCGCCGCAGGGGGAGGCGTCCTGACGGGACGGCCCCGGGCCGTGCCGCGTACGCGAGACGCCCGGCGGCCGGGGCGGTCGAGCGCTTCGACGGCGGCACCGGCACGGACGGCGCCGATGCGGCCGTGCGCGGGCGTTCCGGGATCTCCGCAGGCCGGAGCTGGGACCCCCGGAGACCGGTCCACCCGGCGTCCCACGGCTGGACCGGCGCAGGGCCGCGGACCTGTGTGACGAACGACACGGCGTGTCGTCGCAGGGGCGTGCCTCCCCCTTGCCTGCGGGGGAATCGGGTTCCACCGGGAATGGAACACCCGCCACCACGGCCTCTTCCGGCGCATGAGTGCCGTTCCGGAAAGCCTTGCAGCACAGGGATTCCCGGCTTTCGAGCCGTATAGCTTTAGACCATTGGCCTATACCAATTGGTCACCGCAGGGGGGCGTCGTTCATGATGCGAGGGATCTCGATTCACGAAGGAGCCGCTGTGACTGTCGGTATTGATCTGGGCGTGGCCCCGACCTCCCACGAAGAACTGGTGTCCTGGGTTCACGAGGTCGCGGAGCTGACCCGGCCCGACAACGTCGTCTGGTGCGACGGCTCCGAGGAGGAGTGGACCCGTCTCACCGACCTGCTCGTCGAGCAGGGCACCTTCAAACGCCTCAACCCGGAGAAGCGCCCCAACAGCTTCTACTGCACCTCCGACCCCACGGACGTGGCCCGCGTCGAGGACCGCACCTACATCTGCTCCGAGCGCGAAGAGGACGCCGGCCCCACCAACAACTGGATCGCCCCCGACGAGATGCGCGCCACCTTCGGCGAGGTCTTCCAGGGCTCCATGCGCGGCCGCACCATGTACGTCGTGCCCTTCTGCATGGGCCCGCTGGGCGGCGAGATCTCCCAGCTCGGCGTCGAGATCACCGACTCCCCCTACGTCGTCGTCTCCATGCGCATCATGGCCCGCATGGGCGACGCCGCCCTGCGCCTGATCGAGGAGCGCGGCGACTTCGTCAAGGCCGTCCACTCCGTCGGCGCCCCGCTGGAGCCCGGCCAGGAGGACGTGCCCTGGCCCTGCAACCCCACCAAGTACATCTCGCACTTCCCCGAGACCCGTGAGATCTGGTCCTACGGCTCCGGCTACGGCGGCAACGCCCTGCTGGGCAAGAAGTGCTACGCGCTGCGCATCGCCTCGGTGATGGCCCGCGACGAGGGCTGGCTCGCCGAGCACATGCTGATCCTCAAGGTCACCTCGCCGGAGGGCAAGACCCACTACATCGCGGCCGCCTTCCCGAGCGCCTGCGGCAAGACCAACCTCGCCATGCTCCAGCCGACCATCCCGGGCTGGAAGGTCGAGACCGTCGGCGACGACATCGCCTGGATGCGCTTCGACGCCCAGGGCCGTCTGCGCGCCATCAACCCCGAGGCCGGGTTCTTCGGCGTCGCCCCCGGCACCGGCGAGAAGACCAACGCCAACGCCATCGACACCCTGTGGGGCAACAGCATCTTCACCAACGTCGCCCTCACCGAGGACGGCGACGTGTGGTGGGAGGGCCTCACCGAGGAGCCCCCGGCGAACCTGACGGACTGGAAGGGCCGCCCCTGGACCCCGGCGTCCGCCGAGCCCGCGGCGCACCCCAACTCCCGCTTCACCACCCCGGCCGGGCAGGCCCCGACCATCGCCGACGAGTGGGAGGACCCGGCCGGCGTGCCGATCTCCGCCATCCTCTTCGGCGGCCGCCGCGCCACCGCGGTCCCGCTGGTCACCGAGTCCCTCAGCTGGCAGCACGGCGTCTACCTGGGCGCCAACGTCTCCTCCGAGAAGACCGCCGCCGCCGAGGGCACCGTGGGCGAGCTGCGCCGCGACCCGTTCGCGATGCTGCCCTTCTGCGGCTACAACATGGGCGACTACTTCGCCCACTGGATCAAGGTGGGCGCCGGCGCCGACCAGGCGAAGCTGCCCAAGATCTTCTACGTGAACTGGTTCCGCAAGGACGCCGAGGGCCGCTTCGTGTGGCCCGGCTTCGGTGAGAACAGCCGCGTCATCAAGTGGATCGTGGAGCGCCTGGAGGGCACCGCCGACGCCGTCGAGACCCCGATCGGCCTGCTGCCCGCCAAGGGCGGCATCGACACCGAGGGCCTGGACCTGTCCGCCGAGGACCTGGAGTTCCTGCTCTCCGTCGACCCCGAGATCTGGAAGCAGGAGGCCGCCCTGGTCCCCGAGTTCTTCAAGACCTTCGGCGACCACCTCCCGGGCGAGCTCTGGGACGAGTACCACGCCCTGCTGGACCGGCTCGGCCGGTAGCGGCATCCCGCCGGCCCCGCTTCTTCCGCGCGCGGGGCCGGTGTCGGCACGGGGCGCGGGCACCGCACGGTGCCCGCGCCCCGGCGCTTTCCGGGGGGGAGGGTCAGGGGTTCGCCGGGTCCGTCCTTTCGGCCGGGTCTGCGGACTTCGAGGTCTCCGAGGACTCTGAGGGGCCCTGGGGCTTCGAGGGTTCCGGGGGTGTCGGGGACTCCGGGATCTCCGCCGCTCCGGCGGCCCCGGGTACGAGCAGGGGCCGCAGCTCGTCGGCGGCTCCGGGCCGTCGAGGAACTGCTGCGGTACCTGACCATCGCGCACACCACGGTGCGCGTCGCGCTGGAGGACGTCGAACTGGACGGGCGGGTGATCCGGTGAGGGTCGCGCTCGATCGTTCGCTCTGCATCGGGGCCGGGATGTGCGTCCTCGGCGCGCCCGGCGTGTTCGACCAGGACCCCGAAGAAGGGCTGGTGGAGCCGGTGGGCGGGGACGCCCCCGACCCCGGGGACCCGGCGGTCCGCCGTGCGGTGGACACGTGCCCGTCGGGGGCGGTCGCCCTCGTGCCCTGAGTTCGGGGGGCGGTGGCCGGGGTTCGAGGGCCGGTGGGCGACGGGCAACGGGCCGAGCCGGGGAGGCGGGGGGGCGGGGCCGCCCCGCCCGGGTTTCGGCGGGCGTGTTCCGGCGGTGGGGTGTTCCGGTGACGGGTGCGGCGTGCGGGGTTCCGGTCCTGGTGGCAGGGCCCGTGCGTTCGGGCCGCAACGCCAACCGAACATTTGCGGGTGTTTCCACGAACTCCCACAAGGGGATTCCGGTACGTGCTAATCATGTGACCGACAGTGACGAAATCTGCCCTCGGGAACCCCAAATGCTCACCCTGCTCCTCATCCTCGCCGTCCTGGCCGTCATGGTCGCGGGGGCCGTCCTGGCCGCCGGCCGCTTCCGGGTCGACGACGGGGAATCGGGCGGTGCCGTCGGCATCGTCGTGGCGCCCTGTGTCCTGGCCCTCTACCTCGGCTCGGCCGCCATGGGCGTGGTCATCGGATGGGAGGGCTACAAGGGCGCCGAGGACGGGGTGATGGCGGAGGTCGGCTCCGCCCAGTCCCTGTACTGGAGCACCGTCGCCCTGCCCGAGGACGAGTCCGAGGAGGTCCGCGATCGGCTGCGCGCCTACCTGGGCGCCGTGATCGAGGACGACTGGCCCGCCATGGAGGCGGCCGAGGGGCTCAGCGCGGAGGGCGACGCCGCCTACGCCGCCCTGGCGGCGTCGGTGCGGTCCCTGTCGGTCTCCGACACCGGCGACGGGCTGGACCGGCTCACCGCCCGCCAGGAGCTGAACGCCCTGGGGGAGGCCCGTCTGGAGCGCGCTGACGCGGCCACCGAGGGCATGCCCCCGCTGCTCACCGGCATCGCCGCGCTCTCGGCGATCGCCGTCGCGGTGCTGCCCTTCGCCATGCTCCGGCGCGGCTCCCGGATCGCCTACTTCTGGGCGGCGGCCAACCTGGCGTTCGTGTTCGCCACGGTGGTGCTGCTGTTCTACATGGGCCACCCGTTCAGCGGGCTCCTGGCCCACGACCCGGGCGGGTTCGAGGAGGCCCTGGCCGGCCTCGACGCCATCGACCAGGCCCTGGCCACCCCGGTGTCCGCCCACTGACCGCCGCCGTAACGCAGTCGGTGGCCGCCGACCGCTGTCGGCGGCCACCGGTCAGCGCCGGCTACTGCCGGCTCGCGCGGGCGGCCGCCCCCGCGGACGCGCCCGCGGCCACGGCCACCACGACCAGCAGGACCGCCGACGTGCGCATCGAGCCGAAGGCCGGAGAGACGGTCGCCCCACCTCCGGTCATGTCCGCCACCGGCAGGGCGGCGGCCGCCTCCACGGGCACCTCGCGCCGGGCGGACACCGGGGGCTCCTCCTCGGGGGAGGCGGGGGCCGCGGCGCCGGGGCTCGGGGAGACGGCGGGCTCCGCGCCGGGGGCGGGCGTCTCCCGCGGCGGAGCGGGCCGCTCCTGCGGGCTCTCGGGCGTGCGCGGCAGGCGGGGCTGCGGCTCCGGAACGCCCGGGGGCTCCTCCGCGGGCGGCTCCTCGGGAGAGGGCGGCACCGGCTTCGGCGGCACGGGCTCCGGCGGGACGGGCCGCGGCCCACGCGGCGGGCAGTCCGGGGCCCGGCCCGAGTGGACCACCACCCGGGTCCCGTCGGCGCAGATCAGGACATGGGACACGGGGGTCCGGCCGACCTCCACCTCGACGCGGTCGGGGCCGTTCACCACGTTCACGCCCGGGGCGTCCACCCGCACCCCGTCCTCCCCGGCGGAGACCGACACGGGACCCTGGGAGACCGCAGTCCCGGGGTCGGGGACGGCGGCCCGGGCCGCAGGGGCGCCGCCGATCAGCAGTAGGCCCGTCACCAGGGCGGCAAGGGTGCGGCGGGGGGACCTCATATCACTCCTCGTGCTCGTTGTATGACACTCGGAGATCGTACGGGTTCACGGCGGCCGACGGGGCCGGAACACCACGGCGGGGGGCGAGGGGGTCGAAGGGCCCGGGAAGGCCGAGGAGGCCGAGGAGACAGAGGGGTCCGGGCGGGTGGGCGTCGGGTGGAACCGGGGGGCGAGCGGAAGGGGCGGGAGGGCGTAGGGGAATCCGGGACGGATGCGGACGAGAACGGGTGGAGTCGGCTGCGGCCGGGGGCGAGGGGCGGGCTCAGGGGGAGTGCAGGCGCAGGACCGCGTGCTCGGCCCAGTCCGGCGGCCGGGTCAGCCAGGACACCACCGCCATCGTCGCGAACGCCAACGGGATGGTCCACGCCGCCGGCTGGGCCAGCAGCACCGTCGCCCACCCCGGCGGGGTCGGCAGCAGGAGCGACCACCCCACCGCCCCGGTGGCCGTCACCCCGCCCACGGCCAGCCCCGCCGCCGCGCCGGGCAGGGTGAGCCTGCGCCACCAGATCCCCAGCACCAGCAGCGGGCAGAACGTCGACGCCGCCACCGTGAACGCCCACACCACCAGCACGTTGATGTCGATCTTCTCGGCGGGCAGGGCCAGCAGCACCGCCACGCACGCGCCCACCGCCACCGCCAGCCGCAGCCGCGGCACGCTCCCCTGGAACAGGTCGTGCGACAGCCCGCCCGCCAGCGCCAGCAGCAGCCCCGACGACGTGGACAGGAACGCCCCGAACGCCCCCGCCGCCACCAGCGCCGTCAGGATCGTCCCCGCCGCGCCCGGCACCGCCTGCGCGGGCAGCACCACCGCCACCGTGTCCGTCCCCTGCAACAGCACCAGATGCGGGGTCAGCACCCGGCCCAGTAGCCCGTACACCACCGGGAACAGGTAGAACAGGCCCAGCAGGGCGATCACCCCCACCGCCACCCGGCGCGCGATCCGCGCCGACGGACTGGTGTGGAAGCGCATGATGACGTGCGGCAGCCCCATGCAGCCCAGCGTGATCGCCAGCAGCGTCGACCACGTCTCGAACAGCGGGTACCCGCCCGAGTCCAGCAGCGGCGTGCTCCAGCGCTCCCCGCCCAGGTCCGGCAGGCCCTCCGGGTGCGGCACCGCCGCCCCCGCCGGGAACACGAGCCGTGTCCCCTCGGCCACCGTGTGGTCGCCGGCCTCCAGGTCCACCCGCGCGCCGTCCGGGGCGGTCACCGTCACCGGCTCGTCCAGGCCGAAGGTGGTGTCCACCGTGAACTCCACCGGCGTCGTCTGCGCGAAGTGCGTCCCCCACTCCGGGTGCAGCGCCTGCGCCCGCAGGTCGGCGCCCGCGTGCGCCACCAGGTAGACCGCCGGGATCGCGATGAACAGCAGCTTGACCACGTAGTGGAACGCCTGCACGTACGTCGCCGAGCGCATCCCCCCGGCCGCGATCGACCCGCTGACCACCATCCCGGCCAGCACCACGCCCACCCAGTACGGAGTGCCGCTGACCAGCGCCAGCACCACCCCGGCGCCCTTGAACTGCGGCACCAGGTACAGCAGCATGATCACCAGCACGACGCAGCCGCACAGCTTGCGCAGCCGGGGCGCGCCCAGCCGGTACTCGGCGAAGTCCGGCACCGTGAACGCGCCCGACCGGCGCATCGGCCCCGCCACCAGGGCCACCACCGCCACGTAGCCCGCGCAGAACCCCACCGCGTACCACATGGTGCCCAGGCCGTTCTTGAGCAGCAGCCCGGACAGGCCCAGCACCGAGGCGGCCGAGAGGTACTCGCCGGCGATCGCCAGGGCGTTCCAGTTCGGCGACACCCGGCGCGAGGCCACCAGGAAGTCGGAGGTGGAGCGGGCCGCGCGGACCCCGTAGATGCCGATGACGAGGCTGGTGACCAGCACCAGGCCGATGGCCAGGACGGAGATCACGGCTCGTCGGGGGCCTTTCTGTCGGGGTCCTTCCCGTCGGCGGGCGGGTGCTCCGTGGCGGTGTGCTCCGGGGAGCGGGGGGAGGGCGGGGCGGTGGTGGGCCCTGTGGTCTCGGGCTCCGTGGTCTCGTGTTCTGCGGCCGTGTGCTCCGGGGGGTGCTGGGCGGGCTGTCGGGGGGTCTGCCGCGCGGCCGCCCGCGCGGACCGCGCCTCGGCCCGTTCGGCGGACCGCACGTGCCACAGCGCCAACAGGAACAGCAGCGGGTACACCGCCGCCACGACCAGCGCCCACGACAGCGGGACACCCGCCACCCGCGACTGCGTCAGCTGCGGCCACAGCGCGAACGCCCCGCTCATCCCGAACAGCAGCAGCGACAGCAGCCCCACCGTGCGCACCGCCGTCCGGCGCTGGCGGTGGAAGAGCCGCCGCGCCGCCTCGGTGTCCACCGGCCCGGGGATCGGCAACAGGTGCTGGGCCGGGCGGTTGCCCCGGGCCAGCGCGATCCGGGTCTGCGGGCTGGTCAGCTTCTCCCGCCGCGGGCTCATGGCGTCCGCCGCGCCGAACCGTCGGGTTCACCGTCCCGCGGCCGGGGGGCGGGGGCGGTGGTCTGGGCGTTGGCGGCGCGCCCCAGCTGGTCCCGGCGGGCCGCCTCCAGCAGCCGGGCGCGCAGGTGCCGGCCGTGCCTGCGGCTCACCGGTACGTCCCCGGCCGGGGTGCCCGCCACCAGCCCGGAGGAGGACGTCACCCGCAGGTCGCGCACCCACGGGATGGCGATGAGGAAGCCCCGGTGCACCCGGACGAATCCGGCCGACGCCCACACCTCCTCCAGGTAGGACAGCGACAGCCGGATGAGGTGGCCGCCCTCGGCGGTGTGCAGCCGCACGTAGTCGCCCTGCGCCTCGACGAACTGCACGTCGTCGCGCTTGACGAACACCGTCCGGCGGCCCGTGTCGATCTGCACCACGTGCAGGTCCTCCGCCGGGGGAGCGGCCGCCTCGGGGCGGCGCAGCTGAGCGATCCGCCCCACCGCCTCGGCCAGCCGCTCCGGACGGATCGGCTTGAGCAGGTAGTCCACGGCGCCGATGCCGAACGCCTCCACCGCGTGCGCCTCCGACGCCGTCACGAACACGATCGACGGCGGCTCGGACATGACGCTCAGCACCCGGGCCACGTCCATGCCGTCCAGCCCCGGCATGAGGATGTCCAGGAACGCCGCGTCGATGCTCTCCACCCCGAGCAGGCGCACGGCCGCGGCACCGTTCTCGGCCACCAGCACCTGCGCCACCTCGGGCATGTCGCCGAGCAGCGCCGCCATCTCCTGGCGGGTGGACGCCTCGTCCTCCACCACCAGGACGCGGAGCGCGGACTTCACTGCGCCACCACCCCCCTGGTGAACCTCGGAACGCGCACGGTCACCTTGGTCCCTTCCCCCAACGCGGTCTCGATCACCAGACCGTACTCGGGTCCGTAGACGGCGCGCAGCCGCTGGTCCACGTTGGCCAGGCCGATGCTGCGCGACTCCGGGCCGGTCCCCGCCAGCAGGGCGCGGGCCAGGTCCGGGTGCATGCCCACGCCGTCGTCCTCGATCTCGATGACGCACAGCGGCCCCTCGCCGAACCCCGAGACGCTGATGTGCCCGCGCCCCTCCTTGCGCTCCAGGCCGTGCCGGATCGCGTTCTCCACGATCGGCTGCACCACCAGGAAGGGGATCGCCACCGGCAGCACCTCCGGGGCCATCCGCACGGTGATGTCCAGCCGGTCGTGGAACCGGGCCCGCTGGAGTTCGAGGTAGGTCTGCACCGCCTCCAGTTCGTCGGCGACCGTGGCGTAGTCGCCCTTCTCGGAGAAGCCGTACCGCAGGTAGTCGGCGAAGTCCGACAGCAGGTGCCGGGCCCGGTCCGGGTCGGTGCGCACCAGCGCCGCGATGACGGCCAGCGCGTTGTGCACGAAGTGCGGGGAGATCTGGGCGCGCAGGGTGCGCAGGTCGGCGGCGGCGATCCGGGCCCGGGCCCGGCGCAGCGCCGCGTGGTCCAGAGAGTCGGAGACGAGGGCGGCCGCCGCCTCCACGTCGGCCTCGACCGGGTCGCCGGAGGCGAGCAGGGCCCCGGAGATCTCGTCGGCGACGTTGAGGGGGACGGCGCAGACCGTGGTCCCGTCCTTGAGCCGGGTCCGGACGTTGCTGCCGTATTCGAACACCTGGGAGAGCAGGGAGTCCACCTCCTCCGGCTCCGGACGCCTCCCGTGGCCGGCCACCGGGCCGTCCAGGTCGGCCAGGACGACGCCCTCGGCGCCGAGGAGCCGCCGCAGCCGCTTGGCCGCGGCGGGCACGCTCCTGCCGTGCAGCCCGTCCCGGAGGTCGACGCCCAGAGCGTGGACCTGGCGCATCAATTCGACGCTCGCCAGAGTCTCCGACGACTCGGGACGGCGACGTCGGGAGGGGGACAACCACGACGGCCACCGGTACGACACATGACGACGATATCCCAGCAAAGTGTGTCGGCGCTCACGTTGTCTGGGTCACCTTTCGGTCGCTGTGGGGATGTCGGGTGGAGGGGCGGGTGGGGAAGAGCACGGGAGGGCGGGGTGGCATGGAGCGGGCCCGCCACCCGTGGGGGTGACGGGCCCGGTGGGAAGGGGAGCCGGGGCGGTGGCCGGGGACCCGGAGGCAGGGTGCACCCCCGGACGGGAGTGCGGCCACCGATGGCGTCCCGGATCCTCTGTGGGTCCATGGGGCGGGGTCATGGGGCCGGAACCCCGGTGAGGGGCTCCGGCCCTGGGCGGGCTAGTGGTCCGAGGCCTTCTCGGCGCCCGCGCCGGACAGGGCGCGGACCTGGAGCAGGGCGAACTTCTCGAAGTCCTGCTCCTTGGAGGTGAGCGTGCCGATGACGGCGCACAGGATGCTGATCGGCACCGACACCAGGGCCGGGTTGGGCAGCGGGAACCAGGAGAAGTCGGCACCCGGGATGAGCGCGGTCTCCGACCCGGAGACGACCGGGGAGAAGAAGACCAGGCCGACGGCGCTGATGAGGCCGCCGTAGATGCCGGCCAGGGCGCCGCGCGTGTTGAAGCGCTTCCAGAACAGGCTCAGCAGGAGGGTGGGCAGGTTGGCGGAGGCCGCGATCGCGAAGGCCAGCGAGACCAGGAAGGCCACGTTGAGGCTCTGGGCGAACACCGCCAGCACGATGGACACCACGCCGACGCCCAGGGCGGCGAGCTTGGCGACCCGCACCTCCTCGGTGCCGGACGCCTTTCCGCGGCGCAGGACCGAGTTGTAGAAGTCGTGCGCCAGGGACGAGGAGGAGGCGATGACCAGGCCCGCGACCGTCGACAGGATCGCGGCGAACGCGGCGGAGGCGATGATCGCCAGCAGTACCGCCCCGGCCATCTCCCCGCCGATGCTCTCGCCGACCGTCTGCGCCAGCTGCGGGGCGGCGGTGTTGCCCGCCGCGTCCTGCGCGCGGATCGCCTCGTGGCCGACCAGGGCGGCGGCGCCGAAGCCCAGCACCAGGGTCATCAGGTAGAAGGCGCCGATGAGGCCGATGCCCCAGTTCACCGACTTGCGGGCGCTCTGGGAGTCCGGAACGGTGTAGAACCGGATGAGGATGTGGGGCAGGCCCGCCGTGCCCAGTACCAGGGCCAGGCCCAGGCTGATCAGGTCGAGCTTGTTCCACATGGTCTGGAGCGGGTCGCCCTCGACCTCGACGCCGTAGCGCAGGCCCGGCTCCAGGAACCCGGACTGGCCGCTGGCCTGCGCGGCGTCGCCCATGAGCGCGCCCAGGTTGAAGCCGTACAGGCTCAGGGTGAGCACCGTCAGCAGGGCGGCGCCCGCCATGAGGATGATCGCCTTGACGATCTGCACCCAGGTGGTGCCCTTCATGCCGCCGAAGGTGACGTAGATGGTCATCAGCAGGCCGACGACCACGATGCCGACGATCTTGGCGGTGGCGGCGTCCATGCCGAGGAAGGTCTGGCCCTCCTGGATGCCCAGGAGCAGGGCGATGAGGGCGCCGGCGCCGACCATCTGGGCCAGCAGGTAGAAGATCGACACCACCAGGGTGGAGACCGACGCCGCGGTGCGCACCGGGCGCTGCTGCATCCGGAAGGAGAGGACGTCCCCCATGGTGTAGCGGCCGGAGTTGCGCAGCAGCTCGGCGACGAGCAGCAGGGCTACGAGCCAGGCGACGAGGAAGCCGATGGAGTACAGGAAGCCGTCGTAGCCGAACAGGGCGATCATGCCCGCGATGCCGAGGAAGGACGCGGCGGACATGTAGTCGCTGCCGATGGCCAGGCCGTTCTGGAGCGGGGAGAAGCTCCGGCCGCCGGAGTGGAAGTCGGTGGCGGACTTGGTCTGGCGGCCCGCCCACACGGTGATCCCGAGGGTGGCCGCGACCATGAGGGAGAAAAGGATGATGGTGACGAGGCGGGAGCTCTCGCTCGTCGTCGCCTCCTGGGCGAGCTCGATCACGAGGCGTCCCCCTGGTTCTTCCGGAGGTTCTTCTGGAGGGCTTCGCGCACGTCGGCGGCGGCGGGGTCCAGGTTGCGGCGGGCGTACAGCGTGTACCAGATCGCGATGCCGAAGGTCGACACGAACTGGAGCACGCCGAAGACCAGGGCCACGTTCACGTTGCCGAAGAGCACCGTGCCCATGACGTCCCGGCCGAAGGCCGACATCAGGACGTACAGGAGGTACCAGGCGAGGAACGCCAGGCTCGCCGGGAAGATGAAGCGGTACAGGCGCTTCTTGAGCAGCTGGAAGCGCGGGTCGGAGTGCATGGCGACTGCGGCCTCAGCGCTCAGTTCGGAGCCGTCGCCGTTCGGCGGCGGTGAGGGGTCCTTCGGGGACCGCTCGATCGTCATGGCGTGGAACCTCCGGGGGGATGGGCTGGACGGTGCGGGTGTGATCGCGGTGGTACGGGGGGCGGCATTCGATTTCTCGGGTGTTGACGTCCGATTTCTCGAATGTGACCTGTATTACTCGGCACTGTAAGGAGTCGCACTGCCCGACCAGGAGGGGGCGCGCGGGCGTGCGCGCCGAACGCGGGAGCGGCGCGGCGAGCGGTCGCCGACCGTGCGGTGAACGGTCGTGATACGGGACGAACGGTCGGCCAGCGGTCGAGGGCGCGTGGTCGGGGCGGGGGCGCGGCGGGGAGACCGGGGCTTGGGGCCCGGCTGCCGGGGGATCGGAGGGAGGCGTCGGTGGTGGGGGCGGCGGGGCGCCGGTGAGGGGGATCTCCACGGGGGGTGGAAGGGCGCGGGCGGAGGGGCCGTTGTAGCTTGTACATGACCAACACCGCGCCAAGGCGCGGCCCCGGTTCCCAGAGGACCCCGGACGAGGTGCGCCGTACCCGGTCAGGACAAGACGGCGTCGGAATGACCGTTCTCGTCGTGGAGGGTTGGAACCGATGATCGCCTGGATCGTGCTGATCGTATCCGGACTGTTGGAGACCGCCTGGGCCATCTCGCTCAGCGCGTCGAAGGGATTCACCCGCCTGTGGCCGACCGTGAGCTTCGGTGTCACCCTGGTCGCCAGTATGGGCGGCCTGGCCTATGCCCTGCGCACCATTCCGGTGGGCACGGGGTACGCGGTGTGGGTGGCCATCGGCGCCGTCGGCACCGCGCTGGTGGGCATGTTCTTCCTGGGTGAGGGGTTCAGCCTGCCCAAGGCGCTGTGCCTGCTGCTCATCGTCTCCGGTGTGATCGGCCTCAAGCTTCTGCACTGACCCGGTCCGCCGGGCGGGAGCGCTGAACCGGTGGGGCGGCCGGACCGGCCCGTTGTCGGTCCGTGCCGGTGCGTGCCGGTCCATCGGCTCGGGGGATCGTTCGGGTCCGGAGCCTTGTTCTCGTCCTTTGCCCGTGTGTGCGCCCTCGGCGCAGACACAGGCAAAGGTGTTCCCGGGGGCGGGTGCGTGCGGCTTTCACCCCGTGGGGCCGGTGGCACGGCGGTCACGGAAGGCAACGCCTCCTGGAGCGGGGCGCGGTTCTTCCTTCCCCCACCCCCTGGGGCCGTGGGTACGCGCGGCCTTCACCCCCTGGGGCGGGGGTGCTGTGATGCCCTGCGGTTGTGGCGGGGGCCGGTCGGGGGTGGTGTCAGGTGAGGAGTTGTTCGACGATGCGGCCTACGCCGTCCTCGTGGGCGGGGGGTGCGGTGCGCAGGCCCAGGGCGGGGTCGAGGAGGGCGGGGTGGCCGCTCGCCATGGCGTAGCCGGCGCCGGCCCAGGAGAGGGCGGGCAGGTCGTTGGGCATGTCCCCGAAGGCCACGACCTCGTCCGCCGACACCCCCCAGCGCTCGCACACCATCGCCAGGGTGCTGCCCTTGTCCACGCCCGAGGCGCTCATCTCCAGCAGGCCGAAGCCGCCCGAGTAGGTGACCTCGACCATGGTGCCCACGGCCTGGGCGGCCGTCTCGTGCAGGATGTGCACCGGGACCCCCTGGGAGCGGACGAGGAGCTTGGTGATGGGGCGCGCCCGCTCCAGGAGGGTGTCGGTGGAGTCGACCACCTCGCGCACCCAGTCGCGCGGCACCCAGGGCTCCAGGTCGTAGTGGGGGTCGTGGTAGAAGTCCGTTCCCGTCTCCACACCGAAGCCCACGCCCGGCAGGGCGCCGCGCAGTTCGCCGATGACGGTTCCGGCGGTGGCGGTGTCCAGCGCCCGGATGAGGGGGTCGGCCCCGGGCAGCTGGGCCACCGCTCCGTTGCCGCAGAGCACCGCGGAGCAGGTGAAGAGGGAGGCGATGTGGTGGGTGGTGCGCGGCGGGCGCGCAGTGGACAGGACCAGCTTCACGCCGGCGGCCACGGCCGCGGTCAGGGCTCGGCGGTTGCGTTCGGAGACACGGCCGTCGAGGCCGAGGAGGGTGCCGTCGAGGTCGGTCGCGATGACCCGGGGAAAGACCATGTTCCGGATTATGTCCGGATCCGGTGACGCTCCGGTATCGGGATGCGTTCCAGTACGCCGCCGCGGAACACGTCGTAGAGGTCGAGCGACTCCAGGTGCACGTAGCCGATATGGCAGTCGCAGGTGGCGAGCGGGCAGCCGCTGCGGCCCAGCTTCTCCCGGAACGAGCCGTCGTAGAGGTTGCCCATGGGGATGTCCACGAAGTGGCAGCGCCGCACGTTGCCGTCGCCGTCCACGGAGAGCACGCTGTCGCCCGTCCGGCAGGGCACGCCCAGGCTGGGGTGCGGGTGGCGGCTGTAGTGGAAGTGCGGGTCGAGCGCCTGCCATCGGGCGGCCTCGTCGTCGGTGTAGGTCCGGCCCTCGGCGGCGTTGACCCACAGGTACACGTCCTCGGGCAGGTCGGCGCGCATGCGCCGGGCCGCTTCGAGGTGCTCGGGCTCGCCCACGACGCCCACGCTGAACCGCACCCCGAGTTCGACCAGGCGGCGGGCCTTGGCGGCGAAGCGCTCGTGGGTGACCTGGCCGGGGTGGTAGGTGGTCCACAGCGCCGTCGAGGAGAGGTCGCAGTCGGCCAGCCATTCGAGGCGGCCGCTCAGGTTGGTCTGGATGGCCACCCTTTCCACGTGCTCCAGGGCGCTCAGCCGGACCAGGGCCCTGCGGTACCAGGACCGCACCAGCCCCTCGCCCCAGGGGGTGAACAGCACCGAGATACGGGTGTCGGCGGCCGCCACCCAGTCCTCGAACCGCTCCAGGGCGGCGCGGTCGGCGCGCAGCGTCTCCGGGTTGTCGCGGCGCTTGGCGAACGGGCAGTACGGGCAGTCGTAGTCGCAGCTGGCCAGCGGCCCCCGGTACAGAAGGGTCAGCATCAGCGGGCCTCGTATTCGGTCATGAGGGCGTTCACCCGGTCGGAGAAGAACAGCGGTCCGACGGCGTCGGAGTGCGCGAGGCCCTCCTCGGTGAGCAGCAGGCGGTCGCCCTCGGCGAGCCAGCCGCGCCGGTCCAGGGCGGCGAACAGGTCCGGGAAGTCCTCCCGCGGGTGGGAGCCGAACCGGGACGTGTAGTCGCCGGCGGCCATGCCCTCGGTGCGCAGCAGCGACTGGAGCAGGTGGCGGCGGCGCCGTTCGTCGTCGTCCAGCAGGAAGCCCACCTCGGCGCGGGCGAAGTCGGCGGCGTCGCGCCCGATGTAGTCGGCGATGATCGAGCGCACCTGGCCGATGCCGACGGCGTAGTCAAAGGAGTAGTGCGCGGCGGTGGTGTAGGAGCGGGCGCCGCAGCCCAGGCCCACCATGCCGTCGGTCTGGCAGCAGTAGTCGGGGCCCTGGGCCCGGGGGGCGTCGGCGCGCCTGAACATGCGCATCGACACCTGTTCGTAGCCGCGTTCGCGCAGGTGGTCGCGGCCCTGCCGGTACAGGGCCAGCCGGTGGTCGTCCCAGGAGCGGCCCCGGCGGCCCAGCCCGGTGAGCGGGCGCACGTAGAGCGGGTAGAGGTAGACCTCCTCCGGTGCGTGCTCCAGCGCCGTGTCCAGGGAGTAGGCCCAGGTGCGCTCGTCCTGGCGGTCGATCCCGTAGATGAGGTCCACGTTGAGGTCGGCCGTGGTGTGCGCGCGGATCAGTTCGAGCGCCCGGTCGACCTCGGCGCGCTTCTGCGGGCGCCCGGCGGCGTGCGCCTCGGAGTCGATGAAGCTCTGCACGCCCATGCTGATCCGGGTGACCCCGCGCTCCTGGAGCACCGCGAGGCGGTCGGCGGTGGCGGTGGCCGGGGAGGTCTCCACCGACATCGGGACGGCCGTGAGGTCCACCCCGAAGGCCGACTCCAGCACGTCGTACACCCGGGTCAGCTCGTCGGCCTCCAGGTAGGTGGGGGTGCCGCCGCCCAGGGCGGCGCGGGCGAACCCGGTGCCGTCGGGCAGGGTGGCGGCCACGGTCCCCGCCTGGCGCTCGAACGCGTCCAGGTAGGCGGAGACCTGTTCGGCGGGCGGGGTGGAGCGGGTGAACAGGTTGCAGAACCCGCAGCGCATCTCGCAGAACGGGATGTGCAGGTACAGCGACAGCGCCCGCACGTCCTCGTCCCGCCACAGGTCGGCCAGCAGGGGGCGGTCGGCGAAGGGGCGGTAGGCGCTCTTGTGCGGGTAGGCGTACACGTAGGAGCGGTACGGGGAATCGGTGGCCAGGGGCAGGGTCGTCACGCGGTGGCCTCCTCGGCGGTGGTGTATCCGTGCGGCAGGAAGAAGTGGGCGTAGGGCACCGTCCACACGACCTCGTGGCCGATCCGGTGCCCGGTGTGCCCGTCCTCGCCGTAGGCGGTGCCGTGGTCGGAGCACACGATCGCGAAGCAGGGTCGGCGGGCCGCCATCGCCTCCAGCACCGGGGGCAGGTGCCGGTCGACGTACTCCAGGGCGGCGGCGTGGCTCTCCCGGGTGTCCCCGGCCTCGCGGGTCGCCCCCGGCAGGTGGAACCAGTTGGGCTGGTGCAGGGCCGCCACGTTGAGCAGCAGGAACAGCGGCCGCTCCCCGGACCGGGCGACCTGCACGGCCCGCGCCGCCTGGTTCTCGAAGGAGTGCGGGTCGGCGACGCCGAACGACTCCTCCCAGTGGCTCTCCTGGAACATGTCCGGGATGACCGAGCCCACGGCCGACCTACGGTTGAAGAACCCGGTGCCGCCCACACAGGCCGTGCGGTACCCGGCGGCCGCCAGCCCCGAGGCCAGGTCGGGGGTGTCGAACGTCCACGTGCGCGGGGCGGTGGACACGCTCCCCGGGAAGGCGGCGGCGAACAGCCGCGGGTGCGGTCCCGGCGCGGCGGGCGTCGGCAGGAACCCGGCGAGCATCGCCAGGTGCGAGGCGTAGGTGAAGCTGCCCGGGGCGTGCCGCTCCTCCCACCGGCCGCCCGGCAGGAGCCGGGCCAGGTTGGGGATGCGCCCGGCCTCGGCCAGCTCGACGGCGACGTCGTAGCGCAGGGTGTCCAGGGTGAGCAGCAGGATGTCGTGCGTGCCCACCACGGCGTTCATGTCCGGAAGGGTGGTGTCCATGTTCTCTCTCAGGATGCGCTGCCGACCGGTGCGGGCGGGACGGGGCGGCGGCCGGTGTCCAGGGCGTGCAGCTGCTCGGCGTAGGTGTCGCGGCCCTCGTGCAGGACCCCGGGGATGAGGTCGCCGAACGCGTTG
Organism: Nocardiopsis sp. NPDC006139; assembly: GCF_040614155.1. Lineage (NCBI taxonomy): Bacteria > Bacillati > Actinomycetota > Actinomycetes > Streptosporangiales > Nocardiopsidaceae > Nocardiopsis > Nocardiopsis sp. NPDC006139. The sequence goes on along the minus strand of NZ_JBEXTT010000012.1, from coordinate 41,922 downwards.
ACCTCGCACACCGCGAACGACCGCCAGCCGGGGGTGGCCATCAGGTCCACCCCGGCGTGCAGGGTGTCGAAGCACCCGGCGGCGGCCTCGGCCACGGCCATCGCCGCGTCCCACGCGGCCGGGCCGACCCGGGCCTTGAGGGCCTCCAGGTCGCCGCGGGCGTTGCCCAGGTGCAGGTTGGTCATGGGGGTGGCGGAGGAGCGCACCACCACGTGGTGCGCCTTCCCGGCGGTGACCACGACCCGCAGGTCGATGGTCTTCCCGGCGAACCCGGCCTTGGGCACCCACCGCTCCACGTGCAGCCCGTCCGGGGCCAGGGCGTCCACCACGGCGGCGACGTCCTCCTCCCGGGTGTAGGTGCACGGCTTCAGGCTGTTGAACAGGGCGGGGCGGCCGTCCCCGTCCCGGGTCAGGTGCGCGGAGGTGATGGCGCGGACGCGGCCTCCCGGGGCGGTGGCCAGGGCGATCACCCCGGAGGCCGAGGAGCCGTGCGCGGGCTTGACGAACACCCGGGGCCAGCGGTGCCGCTCCATGGCGGCGCGCAGCTCCCGGTAGTCGCGGACCGGGGCGTCCGGAGCGGGCGGGACCGGGACCCCGGCGGCCTCCAGGCGGGCGTGGCAGCGGCGCTTGTCGCACATGACGACCAGGTCGTCCACGTTCTGGAGCAGGTGCGCGCCGGGAGCCGCCGCGACCGCGTCGGCGAGGCGGGCCAGGGCGGCCCGGAACCCGGCGTGGTGGTCGCCGGTGCCCTCGGCGCGGTAGAGGTCGGGGTCGTGGTCCCAGCCGCGCAGCAGGCGCTCGGTGGCGACGTCGCCGCCGGGGGAGTCCACCCGGACCAGCGCGCCGGCCGGGATCTCCACGGGGCCCGCCGCCAGGTCGTACCAGGGCAGGACGGCCGGCTCGGGCCACCCGGAGGCCGCGGCGGCGGCCCGGAACAGGTCCAGGCGCCGGTTGCCGGGGACGCCGACCACCACGAGGGGGCGTTCGCGGATCATTCGGACACCACCGTGTAGTAGTGGAGCTCGGTCGTGTCGCCGTGGTCGTACACCTCGGGCTCCTGGGGCGCGGACAGGTTCACGTCCACCCCGGGCAGGGCGGCGCGGATGCCCGCCTGCACCTCCTCGGAGAGGAAGTGGTGGTGCAGACCCAGGCGCTCCAGGTGGGCGAAGGCGCCGGCGTGCTCGATGATCGCGCGGCCGCCCTCGTCGGTGAGGTCGCCCAGGTCCAGGCCGAGCGAGAGCACCCGGGCCAGGACCTCCGAGCCCGCCAGCGGCGCGACCCAGGAGTCCACACCGCGGGTGTTGAGCAGGCCCAGGTGCTCCAACTTGGGAAAGGCACCGCCGGACAGCAGCGGCGCGAGGTCGTCGGGGGTGGCGCCGCCACCGTAGTCCTCGTCGCCCAGCCACAGCTCCAGGCTCCGCAGCCCGGGCAGGTCCGAGGCGCACACGTCCCGCACCACCTCCGGGCGCAGGCCGCCGCTCTCCACCGTCAGCTCGCGCAGCCACCGGTGCTCGGGCAGGTGCAGGCCCAGCTCCCGGGAGCCCCCGCGCACCACCAGGCGGCGCAGCCTGGGGAAGGCGGCGACCAGCGGCGCGAGGTCGCACAGGTCGATCCAGGAGATCTCGTTCTCCTGCTGGAGGACCTCCCCGAAGAACAGCGACCGGACCTCGGGCCACCCCCCGGCGCGCCGCACGAGCTCCCCGGCGACCCGCTCCGCGTCCATGTCGTCCTCGTCCTCGACCAGGTTGCCGACCACCAGGGCGCGGAGCTTCTTCCCGGGGACGAGCGAGGTGAAGCGGTCGAGGTACTCGGGCAGCGTCTCGAAGGGCCTGCGGTAGCGCGGCGAGACCGTGCGCAGCCGCCAGGCGTACGAGCCGGGATCGGCCAGCGCCCGGAAGAGGGGCTCGTAGGACGGCGGCAGCTCCTCGTGGAGCTCCCCCCGGTTGTACGCCCAGCGCATGGCGGTGTCGAAGTCGTCGCGGATGCCCTCCCAGGAGGCGAACTCCGCGACGGGCAGCCCCGCGAACTCCTCGATGTGGTGGCTGTTGGGCATGCGGATCACTCCGAGACGGCGCAGTAGTAGAAGAGCTCGTCCTCGTCCTCGTCCTCGGGCTCCCTGGGGTCGGACAGGTCGACGGCCACCCCGGGCAGGGCGTCGGCGACCAGGGCGCACATCTCCTCGGAGAGGAAGTGGTGGTGCAGGTCCAGGCGCTCCAGGTGGGCGAAGGCGGCGGCCCGGTCGACGATCCCCTGCGCCCCGTCGTCGGTGAGGGTGCCCAGGGAGAGGTCGAGTTCGCGGACGCCGGAGAGCACGGGGGCGTCGGCCAGCGCGTGGACCCAGTCGTCCAGGCCCCGGACGTTGCGCACGCCCAGGCGCTCCAGGCGGGGGAAGGCCTTCCCGGACAGCAGGGGCGCGAGGTCGTCGGGGGCCGCGCCGCCGCCGTAGTCCTCGTCGCCCAGCCACAGCTCCAGGTTCCGCAGGGCGGGCAGGTCCAGGCCGACGATCCGCCGCAGGAGGTCCGGGTCCAGGCCCCCGCTCTGCACGACCAGCTCCTCCAGGTGCTCGTGCCGCCCGAACCCGATGCCGAAGCCGTCGGCGCCGCCGCGCACCGTCAGGTGCCGCAGCCGGGGCAGGGCGGCGACCAGATCCGCGATGTCGTACTTCCTGATCCAGGAGACGGACCGCTCCGCGGGGAGGATCTCGCCGACGAACAGCGAGCGCAGCCCGGCCAGCCGGCCGGTGCGCTCTAGGAGGACGTCGACGGTCTCGTCCATGTGGGTGTCGTAGTCGTGGCCGGGCAGGTCGGCCAGGATGAGGGCGGTCACCTCCTCGACGGCGACCTCCGCGAAGAACCGGTCCAGGTAGCCGGCGACGGTCTCCAGGTGCGGCAGGCGCACCCGGCCGGCCTCGTCGCCGCGCCACACCTGGGGGGAGGAGGCGGTGCGCAGCCGCCACGCGACCGACCCGGCGGCGGGCAGCGCGGGCGCGGGGGAGGGGGGAGCCCAATCGTCCCGGACCGGGTACTCGGACCCGCGCAGAACCTCCCAGGAGGGGAAGTCGACGACGGGAAGCCCGCCGAACTCGGTGATGTGGTGATGGATGGGCATGGGGACCTCGGGGCCGGGACGGTGGAGGGAGCACGGCGGAACGCACTCCGCCAGCTGGGGTTTCGGGGGGTTCCAGGTTTAGCAGCCCCCGGCGACGTTCCGTCCCCCGGAGGGGTGGATGCACGAAAGCCCCCGCCCCACCAAGGGCCGCATCCGCTCGCACCCCGGAGAAAGAACACCGCCCGGCCGCCCCGCCCCGGCCCCGAAAGCGGATAGGTGAATCAGCTGCTGGCGCTGTGCTTGGCCGCTACAGTGAGCAACACGTTACCGGGTGGAATGTCCGTTTCTTGGGAACTTGCAAATTCGGCTGGTTGACGTTGTAATCCGAGCAGGTCAACGAGCCTGCTCCCCGCGCACGCGGGGATGGCTCCTCGGCCGCCATGCGGTTGGCGTCCTGCTGGGGCTGCTCCCCGCGCACGCGGGGATGGCTCCGTAGCGTGTGGGCTACTTTCGCCCCTGGAACGCTGCTCCCCGCGCACGCGGGGATGGCTCCAGGGTGTGGCCACCCCTGATGCACCCGGCGCACTGCTCCCCGCGCACGCGGGGATGGCTCCCATGACCTACCAGGCCTCGGAGACCATCCTGGCTGCTCCCCGCGCACGCGGGGATGGCTCCCTGATCGGCGTGTGGAAGCTGGAGTTCCAGCGCTGCTCCCCGCGCACGCGGGGATGGCTCCACCGAACGGCCTCTGACCGACCAACCTGCTCTCTGCTCCCCGCGCACGCGGGGATGGCTCCGCGAACGCGTCGAACTCCTTGCCGGGGCCCCACTGCTCCCCGCGCACGCGGGGATGGCTCCCCGCCAGGGCAGCGAAGCCGGCGACGGGGAGGCTGCTCCCCGCGCACGCGGGGATGGCTCCTCGTCGAAGGTCGCGTACTCCTCCGCGGCCGCCTGCTCCCCGCGCACGCGGGGATGGCTCCCTGAGGATCCGGTCCGACTCGGCAGCCGCCCACTGCTCCCCGCGCACGCGGGGATGGCTCCTACAGCAGACCACCGGGGACCACAGCGGTCTACTGCTCCCCGCGCACGCGGGGATGGCTCCAGGGTGCTCACGCCGTCACCCCCGCCAGGGAGCTGCTCCCCGCGCACGCGGGGATGGCTCCGCCCTGGCGGCCATGTAGGACCACTCCGGCATCTGCTCCCCGCGCACGCGGGGATGGCTCCGGACCAGACCTGAAGTGCTCCGGTTCGTGTCCAGGAAACCCCTATCCCGCGTACCAGGGCGGCTCGCGGTCCAGGTGCGCGGGAAGCTCCGTCTCGGCAGGGTCCCAGGTCAGCTTGAGGCCACGGCGAAGCCGATGCAGCTCATGGTCCGGAAACCGGCGCTGCTGCCAATACCCATCAACGTAAGGAACCGACACCCACCCCGCGCGCCAGTAGTCGGTCGGTATCCCACCCACCGCCACCTGCTTGCTCGGCGGAACCTCCCCGGCCTCGACCAAGGCACGACACGAACGGCATGCCGAGACGGTACGGTCCGCCCCGCCCTCCGGGTTGAACCGGACCTTGTCCGTGAGCGGCCCGTGCGCGGGATCGAAGAAACAGGGCGCACCCCGGTGCGGTCTGGGCCCGCCCCGGCCGAGTGCTTCGGCGACCGCAAGGAGGTACCGCGCCTCGGCGATGTGACCGCTCGCCCTGGTGATCCCGTCAGCGGTCCGCACGGGAGCTTCCTGGTTGAAAAGCACCTGTTCGGCGGCCCAGAGGTGCCCGGTCAACACATCGCGGTCAACGACATCCCCCGCCCCGGACAGACGCTTCGCCTCCTCGGCGGCCTGCGACCATTCGGCGGTCAGCACCGGAAGATAAGCCGCGACGACCTCCGCGTCCTTCGGCCCCTCACGAAGCTTGAACAGCACGAACCCCACCGCCGCCACAACGACGGCGACCACCACGGCGCCGGCCGTGACCAGAGCGGCCCCTACCCCTGGCCCGAGCCAGAACACGATCAGGAACGCGCCCACCGCCAGCACCACCGCGGCCGCGGCCGCGGTCTGCACGACCACGGCCAGATTCAACTCCCGACGTCTGCTCACCCCAGCACCCTAGGCGATATGCGCATTTGCTCCACCGATCGTTCTGACCGCCCCCCAGCCGTTCGTCCACCCGACCGGGACCCTCAACCACCCCCGGAGGGAATCGTTCGGCGTCCATCGCAAGGGGCGAAGGCGGCACGTTCCTATGGGACCTGACCGAAGAGGGTTGCTCACCCGCCTGGAGCCCTCAGCCATTGCCGGAGGGCGTCGCTGGGCCCCCGCCGCAGGGGGTGAGGGCCGCGGGTGATCTCCCACCTCGACCCCAGGGGGTTCGGGTAGGGCGGTACTCGGCCCGGGCCCCAGGGGGTGAAAGGGACTGTGAGGTTTCCAAGACGTGCACCGCCTGGGAACGGCGGTCTGTGGTCGCAGCCACGGGTGACTGGTTTCCAAGAGCTGAATCGCTTGGAGGGTACAGCCGCGGAGCGTGGATCCGTCCCCGCGCAGTCGGCGCCCGGCAGACCACCGGAGGGGTGCGTTGGGCGCACATGGTGGGTGGTGGGGGTGCGCTTTCCGGGGACGGGTCCGCGCGAGGCGCGCGCACCCGCACCGCCTGGAAAGGTTGGGGGCGCCGGCGGCGGTGCGGGCGCTCCACGCTGTCGCCTACTCCCGCGGATGACCGCGGTACGGACGGGAGCGGGGGTGAAAGCCGCACGCACCCGCGACCTCAGCCAGAGGGGGGGTCGGGGAGGAAGGACCGCGACCCCCGCCCCAGGGGGTGTGGCCGCACGTTCCCGCGACCCCGGCCACAGGCCGGACACCGGACCGCGCACCTCCGCCTCAAGGGGGTGAAGGCCGCGCGCTCCCGCGACCTCAGCCAGTGGGGGTTGGAGGAAGAACCGCTGCCTTTGCCCCAGGGGGTGTTGCCGCACGTCCCCGCGACCCCAGCCCCAGCCCCAGTCCGGCCACTGGACCGCACACCTCCACCCACGGGGTGAAGGCCGCGCGTACACGCGGCATCAGCTATATCCATCCATCCGGAGACGTAGCGGCGGTCCGGCTCCGCCCACCGGGCGAACGCCGCCGGGCACGCAGCCAGGTACCCCCGGGAGCCGTCCACTCCCTCCGGGAGCCCCTGCCAGGGCTCCCTCTCGCGCACAGCCACCCGCGCCCAGCAGCCAGGCGAAGCCCTGCGGGGAGATGACCGCCGCCCGAACCGCCCTGTGCGGCTGGTGGACGTGAGCACGGACGCGGACCCGCCTCGCCCCGCCCCACCCACCCACCCCCACCACCCCACCTACTCGGTGACGGCCGTGTACCGGTGCGGCCCGTCCTTCCACTGCGCGGGCTCGCGTCGCGCCGACACGTCCACCACCGTGCCCCGCCGCCGGAACACCCCGGCCACCTGCTTCTCCACCTCTTCCGACAGGTAATGGTGGTTCAGGTCGAGGTACCGAAGCCGCCGAAAAGCGGACGCACCGTCGACCAACGCCCGCGCGCCCTCGTCGGACAGGTCCCCCAGGGACAGGTCGAGGACGTCCAGGTCCCGGACCACCGGCGACCCCGTCAGCACCGGGATCCACTCATCGAGCCCCGGGACGTTGCGCAGACCCAGGTGCCGCAGCCGGGGGAACGCCCCACCCGACAGCAGCGGCTCCAGACCCTCCGGCGTGACCCGCCCGCCCGCGTGCCACTCGCTCCCGAACCACAACTCCAACCGGTGCAGCGCGGGCAGCTCCGAGGCGCACACATCCTCGACCACCTCCGGGCGCAGCCCCGCGCTGTGCACGGTGAGGCGTTCCAGCGACCGGCTCTCCAGCCGCAGCCCCAGCTCCTCCGAACCGCCGCGCACCACCAGTTCGCTCAGCCCGGGCAGCGCGGCCACCAGCGGGGCCAGGTCGCACAGCCGGATCCAGGAGAGCTCCTGCTCCTCCGACGTGACCTCGCCGAAGAACAGCGACCGCAGCCCGGCCAGCCTCGGGGCAGCTCCGACCAGCGCCTCGACGGCCGGTTCGGCGAGCATGCCGTAGGAGTCGTCGTACTCGGACAGGTAGCCCACGATGAGCGCCCGCAGCGCTTCCAGAGGCACTTGTTCCGTGAACCGGTCGAGGTAACGGATGATGTGCTCGCGGGCGTATCCGTCCTCGTCGCCCTCCTCCTCGCCGGCCTCGTCCGCCTCCTCCGCCTCGTCCGCCTCCCCGAGCGGGTCGCCCTCTCCCTCGGGATCGTCCCGCCACGGCTCGGAGACGGTCAGCCGCCACGCGAAACCGCCCGGGTCGGCGAGCTCCGCCTCGCCCGCCTGGCGCGGGTGGACGACACCCTCCTCCTCGTCCGGCACCGACAGCGGGTCCGTGAACTCCACGACCGGCAGCCCGCCGAACTCGGCCACCCGGCTCAGGTGCGACCTCGGCCCGAACACGGTCACTCCGTCACCGCCGGGAAGCGCCAGTCCCCGTCCTGCTCCTGCCGGTCGCCGACGCTGATCTCCACACCCGCCTCGGCGAAGGCGGCGCCGACACGGGCCTCCATCTCCTCCGACATGTAGTGGTGCTCCAGATCCAGCTTCCCCAGCTCACGGAAGACGGGGGTGTCCAGCAGCACCTGCGCGCCCTCGTCGGTGAGGGTGCCCATCGACAGGTCCAGGGAGCGCACCCGCCCCACCACGGGCGCCTCGGCCAGGGCGCGCACCCACAGGTCGGTGTCCTCGGCGTTGCGCAACCCCAGGTGGTTCAGCTGCGGGAACGCCTCGCCCGACAGGGTGCGGGCCAGGTCGGCCGGGGTGGTGTCGCCGCGGTAGTCGTCGACGCCCAGCCACAGCTCCAGGTTCTCCAGCGCGGGCAGCTCGGCGGAGTCGATGCTTCGAGCGACCCTGGCCGGCAGGCCACCGCTCTCCACCGTCAGGGAGCGCAGCGCGTCGTGCCGTCCGATGTCCAGGCCCAACTGGCTCTTCTCGTGCATGTAGGGGTCGCCGGTGCCGCGCACCGCGAACTCGGTGAGCCACGGCAGGGCGGCCAGGACCGGGGCCAGGTCGGGCTGGTGGATCCAGGAGATCTCCTGCTCCTCGGCGGTGAGGTCTCCGATGAACAGGGACTCCAGGCCGGTGAACGCCGCGGCGTGCTCCACGAGGGCGTCGCGGGCCGGGGCGCCGGGCTCCGGCGATTCGGAGGAGCCCGAGGCGCCGATCACCATGGCCCGGACCAGGGCCGTGTCCGCCTCCTCCACGAAGGAGGCGAAGTACTCACGGAACTCCTCCTCCGGCTCGTAGCTGTCGACCCCCAGCCACCAGGCGTAGTCGCGCACGGTGCGCAGCGCGGCGAGCCGGGCCAGGGCGTCGGGGGCCGGGCGCCGGCCGTACCGATCCGGCTCCGCGGCCATCCCCGCCGGGGAGATGTACTCGAACACCGGCAGTCCGCCGAATTCGCTGAGGTGATCGCCGATCATCAGGGTCGCTCCTGGTACAGGGGTATCGGGTGAGTCATGTGTAGCAGCCTGCGGTGACGGATCGGGGCGCCGACCCGCCGCCTACCCGGCCCCCACCCCGCCGCCATCCGATCCGTCACTCCCAATCCGCCTTCACTAGGCTCACCGCGCCTGCCCCACCCCCTCCACCTACTCGGAGACCGCCGGGTAGACCCGCCACGGCGCCCCCTCCATGCGCTCCTCCACGTCGACCTCCGTCCCCGCGGCGGTGAAGACCTCGCGGACCAGGGCCGCCGTCTCCTCCGTCATGTAGTTGTGGTGCAGGTCGAGGCGGCGCAGCCCCCGGAACCCCGGGGTCTCCATGAGCACCCGCGCGCCCTCGTCGGTGAGGGTCCCCAGGGACAGGTCCAGGACCTCCAGGCGCTCCAGGACCGGGGAGCCCGCGAGCGCCCGCACCCACTCGTCCGTCCGCTCGGCGTTGCGCAGGCCCAGGGACCGGACTCCGCCGAGGACCCGCCCGTCGAGCAGCGGGGCGAGGTCGTCGACCGTGACGGACCCGCCGTACTCCTCCACGCCCGGCCACAGCTCCAGGTGCTCCAGGGCGGGCAGGCCCGCCCCCATCACGCTGCGGGCCGTGGCGCCGGGCATGCCGCCGTTCTGGAGCGTCAGCGACCGCAGTGAAGGGTGCTCGGCCACACCCAGGTTCAGTTCGTCCCCGCCGCCGCGCACCGTCAGGTCGGTCAGCCCCGGGTAGGCGTCCAGCAGCGGCACCATGTCGCACTGGACGATCCACGAGATCTCGCTGTCCCCGGTGGTGTACTCCGTGAAGAACAGCGACCGCAGCCCGGTGAGCCGGTCGGCGTGGTCGACGAACAGGTCCCGGTACTCCGCGGTGCTCTCGGACACCTCCAGCCCGAACCCGCCCGCGATGAGCGCCCGCACCCTCGCCGGGTCCACCCGGCCGAAGAACGCCTCCAGGTGTTCGTCGAAGTCCTCCTCCCGGCACCGGCACCAGGGGCCGTGCTCGGCACAGCCGGGGTCGTGCGGCGGGCCCAGCCGCCAGGCGACCGACGCGGGGTCGGCGAGGGCCGCGGCGAAGCGCGGCTCGTCGGGACGGTGCCGCAGTTCGTCGAACGCCACCACGGGCAGCCCGGCGAACACGGGGGTGTAGTCCCAGAAATCGACCATGTCCTCGTCCTCCTCCTGTTCTTCCTGCTCCTCCTGCTACGCCCGCTCCGCCCTCAGGTCACTCGCCGACGGCCGGGTAGGGGTAGCCGTTGCGGGCGTCCACGCGCTCGGACACGTCGACCCGGACGCCCGCGGCGGTGAAGGCCTCGACGACGCGGGTCTCCATCTCCTCGCTCATGTAGTGGTGGTGCAGGTCGAGGCGGCTCAGATCGCGGAATCCGGGGGCGTCGAGGAGGATCTGTCCGCCCTCGTCGGTGAGCGTGCCCAGGGACAGGTCCAGGACCTCCAGGCGCTCCAGGACCGGGGAGTCGGCGAGCGCCCGAACCCAGGGGTCGGTCTCCTCGGCGTTGCGCAGGCCGAGGGACCGTACGCCGGCGTGGACCTCCCCGCTCAGCAGCGGGGCGAGGTCCGCCGGGGTGGCGTCGCCCTCGTAGTTCTCCATGCCCAGCCACAGCTCCAGGTGTTCCAGGGCCGGGTAGCGGGAGGCCAGCACCTGCCTCATCAGCGCCGCCGGGAGCCCGCCGCCCTGGAGGGTCAGCGAGCGCAGGGAGCGGTGCTCCTCCACCGGCAGGGAGAGCTCACCGGTCCCGCGGACGTCCAGGCGCTCCAGGCCCGGCAGGGCGTTCAGGACACCGGACAGGTCACCGTGGTCCAGCCAGGAGACCTCGTACTCCTCCGAGGTGACGTCGCCGTAGAACAGCGAGCGCAGGCCGGTCCAGCGCGGCGCGCAGGCCAGCACGGCGTTCCGGACCGGCACCGGGTCGGCGGCGTTCATCGTGTCCTCGAGGCTGCCGAGGACGAGAGCCGTCACCGCGGCCGGGTCCACGTCGGCGCAGAACCGCTCGTAGTACCGGGTCACGTACTCGCCCTCCTTGGACTCCAGGCGCCCGGCGTCGGCCAGCCGCCAGGCGTACGCGCCCGGGGTCCGTGCGGCCGCGAGCATCGCCAGCGGGTCCCCGGCCCTGGCGCCCCCGGCGGCCATGGCCTCCTGGGAGCGGTACTCGAACACGGGCAGCCCCGCGTACTCCGTCAGATGGGAGCCGAAACTCAAGGCCGGGCCTTTCCAGGTCGTCGGGGGTGGTCACAGGGGAGGTTCCGGGGACGAAGCCGGATACAGGCTCGGATACAGGACCGGACGCCCGGGCGGAGGCGAACGCGGACGCCGGAGCAGGCGCGGGGGCGGTCCCGCTCCCGGGCCCGCCCCCGCTCCCACCCCCGCTCCCGCGCCCGCCCCCGGGACGGGTTCACTCGGTGACCGAGGGGTAGATGTCGTCCTTGCTCCCCTTGAAGCGTTCGGAGGCGTCGACCCGGACGCCCGCGGCGGTGAAGGCCTCGACGACGCGGGCCTCCATCTCCTCGGACATGTAGTGGTGGTGCAGGTCGAGGCGGCTCAGCCCGCGGAATCCGGGCACGTCGAGGAGGATCTGGGCGCCCTCGTCGGTGAGCGTGCCCATGGAGAAGTCCAGGGCCTCCAACCGCTCCAGGACCGGGGCGTCGGCCATGGTCCGGACCCAGAGGTCGGTGTCCTCGGCGTTGCGCAGGCCCAGGGACCGCACGCCGGCGTGCACCTCGCCGTTCAGCAGCGGGGCGAGGACCCGGGGAGTGGTGTCGCCGCCGTAGTTCTCGATCCCCAGCCACAGGTCGAGGTGCTCCAGGGCCGGGTAGCGGGAGGCCAGCACCTGTTCCACCAGCGCCGCCGGGAGCCCGCCGCCCTGGAGGCCGAGGGAGCGCAGGGAGCGGTGCTCCTCCACCGGTAGGGAGAGCTCGCCGGTCCCGCGGATGGTCAGGCGCTCAAGACGCGGGAAGGCGGCCGGGATGGCGGACAGGTCGCCGTGGGTGAACCAGGAGGCCTCGTACTCCTCGTACGTGAGGTCGGCGTAGAACAGGGAGCGCAGGCCGGTCCAGCGGGGCGCGCACGCCAGCAGGGCGTCCCGGATGAGCTCGGGCTCGTCCATGTCCATGGTCTCCTCGTAGTTGCCGACCACCAGGGCCGACACCTTCTCCGGGGGGACCTCGGAGCAGAAGCGCTCGTAGTACCGGGTCACGAACTCGCCCTCCCGGGGCTCCCAGCCCTCGGAGTCGCGCAGCCGCCAGGCGTACGCCTCGGGGGTGCGCAGGGCGACGAGCATCGACAGCGGGTCCGTCATCTCGCGGTGCCCCCGGGGGTACTTCTCGGTCCAGGCGCGCTGCGCGGCCATTCCCTCGGGGGAGCGGTACTCGAACACCGGCAGTCCGCCGTACTCGGTCACGTGTTCGTTGAAGGCCAAGGTCGGCGCCTTTCGGGTGCGCGGTTCGGGGGTTCGGGGCTCGGAGAGGCTCAGGGTGCTTCGGGGAGGTTCAGGGTGTCGCGGGGCGGGGGCCTCTCACTCGCCGACGGCGGGGTAGTACCGGAAGTCCCAGTCCTCTTCGTCGTCCTCGTCGTAGGCGTCGTCGGGTTCCTCCCGCCCGGACACGTCGGTCTCGACGCCGGCGGCGGTGAAGGTCTCCAGGACGAGCCGCTCCATGTCCTCGGACATGTAATGGTGATGCAGGTCGAGGCGGCGCAGTTCGCGGAAACCCGGGACATCGAGCAGGACGCGCGCGCCCTCGTCGGTGAGGGTGCCCTTGGACAGGTCCAGCTCCTCCAGGCGCTCCAGGACCGCGGAGTCGGCGAGCGCGCGGACCCACCGGTCCGTGTACTGGGCGTTGCGCAGTCCCAGCGACCGGACCCCGGTGTGGACCTCGCCGTTCAGCAGCGGGGCGAGGTCCTCGGGAGCGGTGTCGCCGCTGTAGCCCGGGACGCCGATCCACAGCTCCAGGTGCTCCAGGTTCGGGTAGTGGCCCGTGACCACCCGCCGTGTCAGCTCTGCCGGGAGGCCGCCGCCCTGGAGGACCAGGGAGCGCAGCGCGGGGTGCCCGTCCACCGCCAGGTCCATCCCGCCGGTGCCGCGCACGGCGAACCGCTCCAGGCCGGGCAGGGCGTCCAGGACCGGGCCGAGGTCGCCGTGGTTCAGCCAGGACACCTCGCTGTCGCTGTAGGTGAGGTCGGCGAAGAACAGCGAGCGCAGCCCGGTGAGCCGGGGCGCCTGCGCGACGAGCGCGTCGCGCACCGGCGCGGAGTCGTTCACGTTGATCGTGTCCTGGATGTTCCCGATGACCAGGGCCGTGACCTCCGGCGCGGCCGACTCGGCGGCGAACCGCTCGAAGTACGCCCCGACACCGCCCCGGTCCTTCGACGTCTCGGAGCCGTCGTCGTCGGCGAGCCGCCAGGCGTACGCCCCCGGGGTGCGCAGGGCGGCGAGCACCGCCAGCGGGTCGGCCGCCGTGTCCTGCGGGCGGTACTCGAACACGGGAAGCCCCGCGAACTCGGTCAGATAGGAGTTGAACATGAGGGGGTTCCTCGGAGTAGGGGGAGCAGGGAACCCAGGAATAGCAGAGCCGGGCGACGAACGCGGACCGGCCGGTCGGTCCCGTGCCGCCGTGTGCCCGGTCCCCGCCGCCCCCATCGCGTGCCTACCGCCCCACCGCGCCCACCGTTCCCACGGTGTGTCCGGCCCCCACCGCGTGCCTACCGCCCCGCCGTGTGCCCGGTCCCCGCCTTCCTCACCGCCCCACCGCCCTCACCGCGTGCCCGGTCCTCCCCGCCCGGGCGTGGCAGCCGGACTCCACCGCCTCCTCCAGCATCCGCCGCAGGTTCGGGCACTCCAGCACGTCCCCGGACTCGCACGCCACCGCGTGCGCCACCATCTCCCGGGCCGCCCGCAGCCGCTCCAGGCGCTGGTCCAGTTCGGCCAGGTGCTCGGCCAGCGCGGCCCCGCGCCGTTCGGCGTCGGCCCCGCCCAGCTCCCGGATCCGCTCCAGGCTCATCCCGGCGTCCTGCGCGCTCAGCACCAGCGCCACCTGCAACCGCTGCTCCGGGGCGTACCGGCGCTGCCCGCCCACCCGGCGGACGGGCACCAGCACCCCCATCGCCTCCCAGTGCCGCAGCACGTGCGGACCCAGCCCGAACTCCGCGGCCAGGTCCCCGATGGACAGTTCCCCGCCGTTCCGCTTCCCGGTGCTTGACCTCATGTCCACATGAAGTTCCACACTGGGGCCCCGTGTCAAGGGGCGCGGGACAGGCATCCCGGAGAACGGGACGGGTATCCCGGAGAAAAGGGGAGACGACCATGGACGAGCACACGGAACGGGTCCGCGGCGACTGGAACCGGATGGCTGCCGGATACGACCGGGGCGAGCGCGTGCAGCGGCTGGTCCTCGGAGGCACCCGGGCCCGGCTGTGCGGCCTGGCCCGCGGCCGGACCCTGGAGGTGGCCGTCGGCACCGGCCACGACCTGCCGTACTACCCCGACGGGATCGAGCTCACCGGCCTGGACCTGAGCCCCGCCATGCTCGCCCGGGCCCGCCGCCGGGCCGCCGCGCTCGGCCGCCCGGTCACGCTGGTGGAGGGCGACGCCCAGGAGATGCGGTTCGACGACGGGGCGTTCGACACCGTCCTGTGCGCGCTGTCCCTGTGCGCCATCCCCGACCAGCGCCGGGCGCTGGCCGAGATGTACAGGGTGCTGCGCCCCGGCGGGCGGCTGCTGCTCGTCGACCACATCGAGTACACCAAGGCCCCCTGGCGCCGGCGCGAGGCCCGCAAGGAGCGGCCGCGGCGGCTGCCCCGCGCGGTGGCGCTGGAGGTCGGGTTCGAGGTGGACCGGTACGACCGGACCGTCCTGGGATTCCTGGAGAGGGTCGTCGCCCACCGCCCCGGCTCGGCGGGGGAGGGGCCGATCGCCGGATGACACGCGGTGTCGTGGCGGGACATCCGCGCCTCCCCGGTGTGAGAGTGGTGCCATGGCCACACACAGTGAACTGCGCGATTTCTGGGAGCGCCGCCTCGAGGGCGACTGGACCGAGAGCGGTGTCGGCTACCGCGCCCTGGGGCGTCCCTTCAACACCTGGATGTACAAGGTCCGCGAGGAGGTGTTCCTGCGCCGGGTGGGGCGCCTGGGCCTCATCGACCCGAGCGTCCTGGACGTGGGCAGCGGCACCGGCTTCTACGTCCGGCTCTGGGACCGGCTGGGCGCCGCCGACGTTACCGGCTGCGACATGACCGACGCCGCCGTGGCGCGGCTGCGCGAGCGCTTCCCCGACCACCGGTTCGTCCGCCAGGACGCCTCCCACCTCGAGGCGTTCGAGGACGCCTCCTTCGACGCCGTGTCCTGCATGGACGTCCTCTTCCACATCACCGACGACGACCGCTACACCTCGGCGATCGGAGAGTTCGCCCGGGTGCTGCGCCCCGGCGGGACGCTCGTCATCTCCGAGAACTGCCTCCAGCGCCCCGAGCAGCGCGGGGAGCACCAGGTCAACCGCACCCTGGAGTGGATCGCCGGGACCCTCGACAAGGCCGGGTTCGACCTGCGCCTGCGGGTGCCCATGCTGGTGCTCATGAACGCCCAGGTGGACGCGGCCGCACCCTGGCGCAAGGCCTGGGGCGGGGCGCTGCGCGCCGCCACCCTCACCGCCCCCACCGGGTGGCTGGCCGGGGCCGCCCTCTACCCGCTGGAGCGCCGCCTGGTGCGCGAACGCAGGGAGAGCCCCACCACCGAGCTGCTGGTCTGCCGCCGGCGCGGCTGACACGAATCCGGACATGGCAGGGTGTGCCGTCCCGGGCGGGTGGCCGCGCGTTACGGTGGGGGTCCACCTTGTGCCGGAAACGGCGGTCACGGGGACCGGACGCCCGGCGCGGCGGACGTCCTGCTCGGGAGGCGACTTTGCGACGCTCCACCATCAAGTCCGCGGTCAAATGGGGGCTGCTCGGCCTCCTGGCGACCCAGATCGCGGTGGCGGCGACGCTCATGGGCGTCAACCACTGGCGGCGGAAGGTGCGCCCGCACCGGGCGTACTTCCCGCGCACCGCCCCGGAGGCGCTCCCCGTCGGCGACACCACCGCCACGGTGTACACCTACGGCGAGGACCTGTACGAGGACATGCTCGCGGCGATCCGGGGGGCCCGGCGCCGGGTCCTCTTCGAGTCCTACATCGTCAAGGACGACCGGGCCGGGAACGAGTTCAAGCAGGCGCTCATCGACGCCGCGGAGCGCGGCGTCGAGGTGTACGTCATCTACGACGGGTTCGCGAACCTGGTGGTGCCCCGGTCGTTCTTCGACTTCCCGCCCGAGGTCCACGTGCTGCGCTACCCGGCGTTCCGGCCCGGGGTGCTGCTGTTCAACATCCGCAAGTCCGGCCGCGACCACCGCAAGATCCTCACCGTCGACGGGGAGATCGGGTTCGTCGGCGGCTACAACGTGGGCTCCCTGTACGCCACCGAGTGGCGCGACACCCACCTGCGGGTGGACGGCCCGGCGGTGTGGGAGCTGGAGAACGCGTTCGTCGACTTCTGGAACGCGAACCGGGGGGCGCGCCTGCCCGAACCCGGCATGCTGGGCGACCCGCAGTGGGACGCCCGGTTCCGGGTCCACCGCAACGTGCCCGAGCAGCTCATCTACCCGATCCGGGCGATGTTCCTGGAGGCCATCGACCGAGCCAAGGACCGGATCCTCATCACCCAGGCCTACTTCATCCCGGACCGGGAGCTGCAGCGGGCGCTGGTGGACGCGGCCGGGCGGGGGGTGGACGTCAACATCCTCATCCCGGAGAACTCCAACCACGTCCTGGCCGACTGGATGGCCCGCGGCCAGTACTCCGTGCTGCTGCGCGGCGGGGTGCGGCTGTGGCTGTACCAGGACGCCATGGTGCATGCCAAGACCGCGACGGTGGACGGGCGGTGGAGCACCATCGGCACGGCCAACGTCGACCGGCTGAGCCTGACCGGCAACTACGAGATCAACGCCGAGATCTTCGACGAGGGGGTGGCCCGGCACCTGGAGGACGTGTTCGCCAACGACCTCACCAACGCCCGGGAGCTCACCGAGGAGGAGTGGAGCCGCCGGCCGTTCGCCGCGAAGTTCAGCGAGATCGTCCTCGCCCCCTGGCGGCCCTTCCTCTGAGGACGGGCGCCGGCGGGCACCGCCACCGGCGGATGCGTCACCGGCGGGTGCGGGGGCGTTCGCGCTGGTAGGTTCGGTGCTTTCGGCACCCGGCTGGAAGGGCCCCGCGAGCAATGGCGTTCGAGTTCGACTTCGACGACCCGTCCCTGAGGGCCGCGCTGGCCCTGCACGAGGACCAGGAGCGCCAGGGCCCCGGCTCGCGGGCCACCACGGAGCTGCTGCTGTCGCTGGCGGGTCCGCTCCCGGGGCACCCGCGGGTGCTGGACCTGGGCAGCGGGACCGGCGCGGCCTCCCTGGTGCTCGCCGAGCGCCTGCCCGGCGCGCGGATCACGGCGGTGGACATCTACCCGCCGTTCCTGCGCCGGCTGGAGGAGGCGGCCGCGGCGGCGGGCGCCGCCGACCGGATCACCGCCCGCCAGGGGTCCATGGAGTCGCTGGACGACCTGCCCGACGGGTCGGTGGACCTGGTGTGGAGCGAGGGCGCCGCCTACAACATCGGGTTCGGCGAGGCGCTGCGCTCCTGGCGGCGGCTGCTCTCGCCCGGGGGCGCCCTGGTGGTCACCGAGTGCGGGTGGACCACCGACGAGCCCTCCGCGGCGGCCCGGGCGTACTGGGACGCCGCGTACCCGCTGCACACCACCGCGGAGAACGTGGCGGCGGCGACCGCGGCCGGGTACACGGTGCTGGCGACCTACCTGCTGCCCGCCGCCGACTGGCTGGAGTCGTACTACGCGCCGCTGGAGGCCCGCGCCGCGCGGTCCGACCCCGGCGACGCGCACGCGGCCGCGGCCGCCGAGGACGTGCGCCGCGAGGCGGAGCTGTACCGGGCGCACGGCGGCGAGTACGGCTACGTCGGCTACGTGCTGCGCCCCCGCCGCCCCTGACGCGGCGCCTGCGGGCGGGGAAGCCCCCGCCCGGTGACCGTGGGGTCCCCCACGGCGCCCATCTGCGTCTGGCCGGCCGCTCAGCGGCGGCGCGGGCGCTCGCCCGGGGGCGGGACCAGCTTGCTGGAGAAGAACGGGTCCGGGTCGGCCTTGCGCGGGCGCGGGCCGCCCCAGTGCTGCGGACCGGGGTGCGGGGTGCGGCGCAGGGCCCCGGCGATGGCCGACGGCGAGCCGCCGCGCCGGCTGGACCGGGTCTGCGACCTCGGCTCGTCGTCGTGGTCGTCGCGGCGCGCTCCGCCCGCATCCTTCATCCCGTGGCCCCCCGGATGGTGCTGCTGCTCCCGCAGCCATCATCGGTCGGTCACTCTGCGTTGTCACCACGACACGGCGTTCCGGGGAGAAGTCCGTGCCGGCACCTGGCGAACGGCCGACCGGGGCCGGGGCGCTCCGCCGCGGAGGAGGAGCCCGAGCAGCCCGCCGAGGAGGAGCCCGCGGTCACCATGACCGCCACCCACGGGGGCACCACCGGGGACACCCTGGACGACACCGTCTACACGGTGGTCAACGTCGAGATCGTCAACGACAGCGAGGACTCGATCGAGGTCAACCCCATCTACTTCTCCGCCGAGCTGGCCGACGGCACCGTGGTCAGCGACTGGTCGGATGCGATCTTCGCCGACCTGGACAACCCGCTGGACGCCGTCACCCTCCAGCCCGGCCAGAAGGCGTCCGGCCAGATCGCCCTCGTCGGTGAGGTCGACGTGGCCGCCGTGACGATGGAAGAGCTGTTCGGCCTGGAGGACCCGGTCACCGCCACCGTCGAGTGACCCCCGCCCCCGCAGAGCCCCGGCCGTTCCCCGGTCGGGGCTCTCGTGTTGCCGGTGTCGTATGACACGTGGGGGTCTGGCGGCATGAGGCGAACGATCGTGAAGAGCGATGAGGCGCGCACGGGTTTCCGCCACCTGCTCGACGAGGTGGACGCCGGCGGCTGCGTCGAGGCGCGCCGCTACGGCCCCGGACCGGCGGGCCCGGGAACACCACGAGGGATCCGGCGCCGCACGGTGCGCACCCGCGAGCCGGCGGCCGCCCGCGCCCAGCGGGTCACTTCCACGGGCACACCGCGGCGACCCTGTTGACGGGGCCGGGCGCGGACGCGCGCACCGTCCGGGAGATCCTCGGCCGCTCGCAGACCGGCCGGACCGAGCGGTACATCCGCGCGTCCGGCGCGCTCGCCCGAGGCGCCAACGACCGGATGGGGTCGGTACTGCCGGATGACGTGTAGAGACGGGAGCCCCGTGGGTCGCGACCGGAATCGCGACCCACGGGGCTCCTCCCGTGCTGACTCTGCGATGCCCTCGCAGGTCACACCATGCGGCCCCAGCAGGATTCGAACCTGCGACACCCGCTTTAGGAGAGCGGTGCTCTATCCCCTGAGCTATGGAGCCATGGGTCGGTGGGCGGCCGACGCAGGTATGCGTTGCCCCGCCACCGGGCCAAGCCTAACCCAGGATGGGCGTACTCGGGGTGTCGAAGAGTGTCACGGCCCTCCGAGTGGGGGACTCTGCGTGCATGGCGGAGTACTCTGACCTACGATTGGTTGTCCTGGTGGCGGTGTGATGTTGTTCACGAGGGCTGTCTGGTTTGGTCCCGTTCCGTCCCCGCGCGGCGTGGTGCGGGCGGTTCGTGTGACCTACGGCACCGCAATGACCAGCGACGACATCGGCGGCCGAACGGTGCGCGCAGAACGGGGTGTTGTGCCCTCCCGGATTACGCGCGACTCGGCCGACCGTTCTCGCGTGACCGCAAGTGGACATGTAGTACGTTGCGTTGCGGCCACGGGTAGGCGTTCGAGGATTAGAAGCAGCCGGAGGAGCATTCGTGCCGTTCACCTCTGATTCGGCGCGGCGGGGACCCCGCGTATCGGAACCGGCGGATGGTGCGCCGTCCGCGGTCTCCCGCCGCGGCTGGCACGCCGGGCTCGCCCGGGCCCTCACCCTGTTGCTGGTCACCGGTCTGATGGTGGTCCCGCCGCCGCCGGTGGCGGTCGCGCCGGCCGCAGCCAGCCTGGAGGAGCTGCGCGAGCAGGCCGAGGCCGCCGCTGAGGAACTGGAAGACGCCACCGCCGAGTACACGGAGCGGCAGGAGGCGCTGGAGGAGGCCCAGGGCGAACTCGTGGAGACCATCCACGAGCTGCAGCAGACCGAGCTGGAGCTGGGCGAGATGCGCGAGCCGCTGGCGCAGCTGGCCAGCACCCTGTACCAGCAGCCCAGCGCCGGGCCTCTGGGCGTCCTGGTCGCCGGGGACCTCGACGAGGACCTGCAGACCCAGTCGTACGCGGCCAAGCTCTCGGAGAACAACGAGGTGCTCATCCAGGACGCCACCGACCTGCGCGACGAGCAGGTGGAGCTGGCCGGGCAGGCCCAGGAGCTGCAGACCACCACCCAGCTGGAGCAGGCGGCGCTGGGGGCCGAGGTGGAGCGGCTGCGCACGCGGTCGGAGGAGAGTACGCAGGCGCTCACCGACGAACTGGAGGCGCGCGGCATCGACCCCGACTCCTACATGGCCGCCGCCAACTGCGACCCGAGCAAGGCCGAGCTGGCCAGCGGCTACCCCAACGGCCTGCTGCCGTCGGAGGCCCTGTGCGAGCTCTACGACGGCAAGTTCCTGCGCGCCGACGCCGCCGTGGACTTCCTCGAACTCAACGTGAAGTACATCGAGCGCTTCGGCGAGAACATGTGCATCAACAGCGCCTACCGCGACCTGCCCAACCAGCACCGCGTCTACGCCGAGCAGCCCCCCGGCTTCGCCGCGGTCCCGGGCACCAGCAACCACGGGCTGGGGCAGGCCATCGACCTGGGGTGCGGCATCCAGAACTTCCGCTCGGAGAGATGGAACTGGATGGAGACCAACGGCGCCGACCACGGCTGGATCCATCCGGCCTGGGCCAAGTCGAGTCCGTTCGAGCCCTGGCACTGGGAGTACACCCGCTGAGTCGCGCTCCGCGTACCCGCCCCGGGCGGGGACGCGGGGACGGACCGGGGGCGGCCCGACCTGGCCGCCCCCGCGGCGTGTCAGACGGCGGTCTCCGGGACGACCTGGCTGGTGCAGGCCGGGCAGCGCTCGGCCTTCTTGTTGATCTCGGTGAAGCAGTGGGGGCACTCGCGGGTGGTGGCCTCCTCCGCCTTGACGTAGCGCTCCATCAGCTTGGCTACCGGCAGCACCACGAAGAAGTAGACGATCGACGCGGTGAGCAGGAACGAGATCGCCGCGTCGATGAACGCGCCGTACAGGAAGCGGCTGCCGTTGATCTCGAAGTAGAGGTCGCTGAAGGTGGGGATCCCGCCGAAGATGCCGATCAGCGGGGTGATGAACCCTTCCGTGAACGCGGTGACCAGGTTGGCGAAGACCGTGCCGATCACGACCGCCACCGCGAGCTGCACCAGGTTCCCCTGGAGCAGGAACTTCTTGAATCCATCCATGGCAAAAGCCCTACGTGTCTCGTTTGCTGTGCGGAACGCGCCCCCGCCGGGGGTCCGTGGCCGCACGCGCCGGGGGCACGGGACGAGGCGGGCGGGGCGCCCGGCCAGCTTTCACCACAAAAGGTCAGTGGTCAACTGCGGATGGTGATGGACGCAAGGTCAGCGGTCAGCCGCGGATGGTGATGGACAGCCGGGAGTCGACGGCGTGCCCGGCCAGTTCCCTGGCCTCCTGCGGGCTGGCCGCGATGAGGATCAGTGCACCGCCCTCGCCGCCGTGGTCGCTCTCGGACGGCACGGCCAGCACCGGGCGGCCCTCGACCACTTCCGCGGCCGGTCCGGCGCGGGCGGGGGCGAACTCGTCGCGGCCCCGCGCCGCCAGCACGTCCACCCGGTCGCCGGGGGAGAGCAGCGCCACCGCCCCGGGGTCGGCGACCCGCACGGGCACGGCGACCAGGCCGTCGCCGTAGGGCAGGGCGGGTGGGTCGGCCAGCCGGGCGTCGGTGACGACCTCCCCGCGGCGGACGGGGGCGTTGAGAGAGCGGCCCGCGGTCGCGGTGCCCGGCTCCAGGGCGCCCCGCGGGGCGAGGGCCGTGGGCAGGGAGGTGGGCGCGAGGTCGCCGGCGGCCAGCGGCCCGGAGGCGTCCAGGTCCCGGGCGGCGACCAGGACCTCGACGGTGGCGGGCGGCGGCGGGCGTACCGCCAGGACGGCGGCGGTCAGCGCTGCGGCGGTCAGCAGGGCGGCGAGGGTCCGCCGGTGCCGGTCCACGAAGCGGGTGAGCGCGCCGCGGTGCCGGTAGGGAGGACGAGGGGGCTCGGTCATGCCCCCAAAATAAGTCCGCCGGACCCGCCCGGACGGGTTGTCCACAGGCCCTTTTCCGCCTCGTCCGGGCCCCCGTCACTTCTCTGTCCTGTGCGTCTCAGAGGCGGTCGGAGAAGGCCGGACCGGTCCCGGCAGGGCCCCCGAGCGATCTCGGCCGGCACGGGGCCGGAGCGGCCTCCGGAACGGCCCGCGGCGGTCCCGGTGGGGGCCCGGCGATTCCGGCCGGTGCGGGGCCGCAGGGGCCTTCGGAACAGTCGACCGGAGTGGAGCCTGAGGGGTTGCCGGCCATCGGCCGGTGTGAACCGCGGCGTCTCCGGCCGGTGCGGCTCTGGGGCCCGGCCGAAGGTGGTTCAGGGACGGTCGGGGGAGGCCGGAGCGGTCACGGCCGAAGGCGGTTCAGAGGTGATCGGGGGCCGGACGCACCGCGCGCCGCCGAGTCACTCGGCGGCGCGGAGGAGTTCGGTCAACGGCCGGCGGCCTCAGCCGCCGGTCGCGGCGGTGGTCGCGGTGGCGGTGCTGCCGCTCGTGCTCTCGCTCTTGGCGGAGGAGGACGACGAGGAGGACTCCGAACCCGTGGACTCGGCCTTGCCGGAGGCGGGGGCGGTGGTGGCGCTGGAGCCGGTCAGGGAAGAGCTGTTGGAGGTCTTGCCGCTGTCGGTGCGGTAGAAGCCGGAGCCCTTGAAGACGATGCCCACGGCCGAGTAGACCTTGCGCAGTCGGCCCTCGCACTCGGGGCAGACGGTCAGGGCGTCGTCACTGAAGCTCTGCACGACCTCCATCTGGGCGCCGCACTCGGTGCACGCGTACTGGTACGTAGGCACTGTTCGGGTCCTCCTTGCTGGCACTCTCGCCCGTTGACTGCTAAATAGTACGCGCTCGACGACCGGGGACGTGACAGTGGGGACACCGGTCGCGGGCGTCGTCGCCGACCGGAGCGCGATCCTCCCTGTCAACGCCCTCCGGCGCCCGCTTAATCCCGCCGCCCGGCGGGGGCTACCGGCGGTCCGGCCACACGCCGGACCCGAACACGTGCAGGCCGCCGGGGGTCACCACCGCGTCCACCCGGAGGTCGTGCTCCTCGCGGGGCACCGCGTCCACGAACTCGCCCTCGTACACCACGGCGATCGCCGGGCAGTTCGGCCCGCGCAGCGACAGCGCCCGGTCGTAGCACCCGGCGCCCCGGCCCAGCCGCCCGCCGGAGCGGTCCACGGCCAGCGCCGGGCACACCACGGCGTCCGCGGTGGCCAGGGCCCCGGTCCCGTAGCGGCGCCCGGTGGGCTCCAGCAGCCCGTGCCCGGCGGGCTCCAGGCTCTGGGGGCCGTCGTAGGCCGCCCAGTCCAGGTTCCCGTCGGGCAGGAAGACCGGCAGCAGCACGTACGTGCCCCGCTTCCACAGCGCCGTGACGAGCCTGCGGGTGTCCGGCTCGGTGCCCACCGAGTAGTAGCAGGCCACGGTCCCGCTCATGGCCAGCCACGGCAGCGCGGTGAGGGTGTCGCGCACGGCCGAGCCGGCGCGTTCGCGCTCCCCGGGGTCCATCGCCCGGCGCGCCGCCAGGACCTCCCGCCGCATGCGCCGCTTCTCCGACCGTGTCGTCTCGTCCATGCGGCCAGTCTGTCAGCGCGCCGCCGGTGAACGGCGGGTGGCTTTCGCCCTACCCGGACCCGAAACAACCGGAACTTCTCGACACCCGGAACACCGGGGTGCATCGTGGGCGGCCGGAGACTGCCCTAGAGTGCCGACATGAATCCCAGCGACCTGCCAAACCCCGATCCCGCCCCCGTGACCAAGGCGGTCGTACCCGCGGCCGGTCTGGGGACCCGCTTCCTCCCGGCCACCAAGGCCACCCCCAAGGAGATGCTCCCGATCGTGGACAAGCCCGCGATCCAGTACGTCCTGGAGGAGGCGGTCGCCGCCGACCTGAACGACGTCCTCATGATCACGGGCCGCAACAAGCGCTCCATCGAGGACCACTTCGACCGGGCCTACGAGCTGGAGGAGGCGCTGGAGTCCAAGGGCGACGCCGAGCGGCTGCGCTCGGTCCGCGAGCCCAGCAACCTGGCGCAGGTCCACTACGTCCGCCAGGGGGAGCCGCGCGGCCTGGGGCACGCGGTGCTGTGCGCGGAGGCGCACGTGGGCGACAACCCGTTCGCGGTCCTGCTCGGCGACGACCTCATCGAGTCCGCCGAGCTGCTGCGCCGCATGATCGAGGTCCGCGCCAAGCACGGCGGCAGCGTGGTCGCGCTCATGGAGGTCGAGCCCGAGCAGGTCTCCCTCTACGGCTGCGCGGGCATCGAGGCCACCGACGAGGACGACGTCGTCGTGGTGACCGACCTGGTGGAGAAGCCCGCCCCTGAGCAGGCGCCCAGCCGCTGGGCGATCATCGGCCGCTACATCTGCGACCCGGCGGTCTTCCCGGTGCTGCACGAGACCCCGCCCGGCCGGGGCGGCGAGATCCAGCTCACCGACGCCCTGCGCGAGCTGGCCCGCCGCAAGCCCGAGGACGGCGGGGTGGTCCACGGCGTCCTGTTCCGCGGCCACCGCTACGACACCGGCAACAAGGCCGACTACATCCGCACCGTCGTGGACTTCGCCTGCCGCCGCCCGGACCTGGCCGACGAGCTGCTGCCGTGGCTGCGCGAGTTCGTCGACCGGCACGCCCCGGCGGACGGGCGGGGGAGCGGCTCCGGGGAGTGATCCCCCGGCGGTGCGGCGGGCGTGACGCACGGACCGGGGGCGGGTGACCGCCGGCCGGCCCGTGCCCGGCCACAATGGGCGTGGGCGCCCCCGGGCGCCCGCACCCTGGCCGCGAATCGGAGGAGCCCCCGTGAAGAGCGTCGAACAGCACATCGCCGACATCCTGGCCGTGGTGGACGACCCCCGGCCGGTCGAGGTCGACCTCTTCCAGGCGCACGGCACCGTCCTGGCCGGGACGGTCGCCTCCCCGGTCTCCCTGCCCGGCTTCGACAACTCCTCCATGGACGGCTACGCCGTGCAGGCCGCCGACCTGGCGGACGCCTCGCCCCAGGCCCCGGTCCTGCTCCCGGTGGTCGCCGACATCCCCGCGGGCGACCCGTCCCCGGCGGCCATCCGCCCCGGCATGTGCGCCCGCATCATGACCGGCGCGCCCCTGCCGGTCGGCGCCGACGCGGTCGTCCCGGTGGAGTGGACCGACGGCGGCACCGCCCGGGCCGCCTTCTCCCGGCCGGTCCGGGAGGGCAACGCGATCCGCCGGGCGGGCGGCGACATCGAGGCCGGAACGGTGGTCCTGGAGCCCGGCGCGCGCATCGGCGCCGGGGAGATGGGCGTGCTGGCCGCCGTGGGCCGACGCACCGTCCCGGTCTTCCCCCGCCCGCGCGTGGTGGTGCTCTCCACCGGCGAGGAGCTGGTGGAGCCCGGCCGCCCGCTGGGCCCCGGCCAGATCTGGGAGTCCAACAGCTTCATGGTGGCGGCCGCCGCCCGTGACGCGGGCTGCGAGGTGCACCGCCACGGGTTCGTCGGCGACGACCCGGCCAAGGTCCTGGACACCCTGGAGGGCCTCCTGGTCCGCGCCGACCTGCTCATCACCACCGGTGGGGTGAGCATGGGCGCCTACGACGTGGTCAAGGAGGTGCTCAGCGCCCAGGGCACCGTCGAGTTCGCCCAGGTGGCGATGCAGCCGGGCAAGCCCCAGGGGTTCGGCGTCATCGGCCCGGACCGCACCCCGATCATCACCCTGCCGGGCAACCCGGTGAGCGCGTTCGTCTCCTTCCAAGTGCTGGTCCTGCCGGTGCTGCGCCGCCTGCGCGGCCTGCCGCCGGCCCCGCTGGAGGGCGTCCGCGCCCGGCTGGCCGCGCCGGTCGCCTCGCCGCCCGGGCGCCGCTCCTACCTGCGCGGCGTGCTGGAGCCCGCCGCCCCGGGGCGGGAGGCCGCGGTGGTGCCGCTGACCCGGCAGGAGTCGCACCAGCTGACGGCGCTCACCACCACCAACGCGCTGATCGTCGTGCCCGAGGACGTCACGGAGCTGCCGTCGGGGGCGGCGGTGGAGGCCCTGGTCCTGCCCGAACCGGTCTGACCCCGCCGGGGTCCGGGGGACGCCCGGTGCCCGTGTGCCGTACCTTCATGGAGGGCCCGACGGGCCCGGAGGGCCACGGACACGGAAGGACCGACGGACCATGAGCGACACCCCACGGTCGGACGGGAGTCCCGGCGGACTCACCCACCTGGACGCGTCGGGGGCGGCGCGCATGGTCGACGTCTCCGCCAAGGACGTGAGCGCCCGCACCGCCACCGCCACCGGCCGCGTACTGCTCAGCGCCGAGGCCGTCGCCGCGCTGCGCGGCGGCGGGGT
The DNA here is from genome assembly GCF_040614155.1 of Nocardiopsis sp. NPDC006139. NCBI lineage: Bacteria > Bacillati > Actinomycetota > Actinomycetes > Streptosporangiales > Nocardiopsidaceae > Nocardiopsis > Nocardiopsis sp. NPDC006139. Next base: position 15,749 of record NZ_JBEXTT010000012.1, on the reverse strand, counting down.
GCCCAAGGGCGACGCCCTTGCGGTGGCGCGGATCGCCGGGATCCAGGGCGCCAAGCGCACCCCCGACCTGGTCCCGCTGTGCCACCCCATCGCCGTGCACGGCGTGGACGTGGAGCTGACCGTCGTCGACGAGGGCGTGGACATCCGGGCGACGGTGCGCACCGCGGACCGCACCGGGGTGGAGATGGAGGCGCTGACCAGCGTCATGACCGCGGCCCTGGGCCTGGTGGACATGGTCAAGGCCGTCGATCCCGAGGCCGAGGTCACCCGGGTCCGGGTGGAGGAGAAGACCGGCGGCAAGAAGGGCCACTGGAGGCGCGGTGAGTGACGCCCCCGCGCGGCGCGTGGCCGTGGTGACGGCGTCCAACCGGGCGGCGGCGGGGGTGTACCCCGACCGTTCCGGCCCGGTGATCGCCGACCGTCTGCGGGCCCTGGGCTTCGAGCCGCTGGGCCCCTGGGTGGTGCCGGACGGCCCGCCGGTCGCCGAGGCCCTGGAGCGCGCGGTGGCCGAGGGGGCCGACGCGGTGCTGACCACCGGCGGCACCGGGGTGACGCCGCAGGACCTCACCCCCGAGGCGACCCGTTCCCTGCTCGCGTACGAGGTGCCCGGGATCGCCGAGGCGATCCGGTCCGCGGGGCGGGAGAAGGGCGTGCCCACCGCGATCCTCTCGCGCGGCCTGGCCGGGGTGATCGTGCGCGGCGACCGGCGGGTCCTGGTGGTGAACCTGCCCGGGTCGCGGGGCGGGGCGAGCGACGGAATGGACGTCCTGGAGCCGGTCCTGGGCCACGCCCTCGACCAGCTGAGTGGCACGGATCACCCGCGTTCCGAATGAACCGGACAATGACGGGAATCACATCTCGGGCATTCCGTTCAGAGAGAATTCCTTGACCTCGGCACTCCTTTCCGGTGCGGAACCAGTGCCATTAGGGACCATCCGTTTCCGGGGCCAGGGTGACTCCCGACACGCCGTGTCCGAGGAGTGGAATACTGGAGTACCCCGCCGGAGCCGGAACCGGCGGGTGCCGGCGAAGGGACGGTCGTGAATCGCAGACAAGGGTGGCCCGTCACCCTGCGGGAGGGTCCGGTCGAACTCCGGCCGCTCCGGCTCCGCGACGCCACCGCACTGCGTGACACCCGCGCCCGCAACGCCGAATGGCTGCGGCCCTGGGAGCCGACCTACCCGGAGATGCCGCTGCGCGGCACCGGGCTGTCCCCCTACGTCGCCATGATCCAGGCCATCCGGCGGGAGGCCCGCCAGGGCCTGTCCATGCCCTGGTCCGTGTACTACGAGGGTCGCTTCGTCGGGCAGCTGTCCGTCGGCGGCATCGTCTGGGGCTCGGCGCGGTCGGCGCAGGTGGGCTACTGGATCGACGGCGCCCACGCGGGCCGCGGGATCACCCCGACGGCCGTGGCACTCGCGGTCGACCACGCCTTCTTCAAGGTCGGGCTGCACCGGATCGAGGCCAACATCCGCCCCGAGAACCGGGCCAGCAGGCGCGTCGCGACCAAGCTCGGCTTCCGGGACGAGGGAGTGCGCAGACGCCAGCTCCACATCGACGGGGCCTGGCGGGACCACATCTGCTACGCGCTCACGGCCGAGGAGGTGCCGGACGGGCTGCTGCACCGGTGGCGCCTGGGCAGAGCCTCGGGGACTCCGCCGGAGTCCGATTCCGGTCCCGGTTCCCCATTGGGGCCACAGGACCCGAACGGCGGCGGAGATCCCCGCCACCCGGCGAGTCCGAGCCCCGGGCCGAACTGAACGTGGCACCATCACGGGTGTGACCGGAACTTAAACCTCTCTTTAACGACATTGATCAATTACTTTGCGTTGAAATGGCATTGCTCTGCGCAGTCACCCTCTGACCTGCGTCGACGCTCAGCCGTGCCGGACGACCGAAACTGAGGGTCCACAATCTTGCGACACTCCGGTCAGAATGTGGCGCATTTATGGACACGGGGTCGTACCGTGCGGAACATAGACGCATTGACGATGCGGGCAGCGCGCGGATATGCCCGGGAGACCTCCCGGACAGGTCCGAGGTCGGGAACCACGTCCCCGGGACGGACGTTCCCCTCCCCGGACGGACCGCGCGGGGCGGTGTCGACGAAGTGTCGGACAACGTTCAATGGCCGTCATCGTGAGGAGGGGTGATGAGCAGCTCTCCTCTGTACCTGGCCATCGTGGTCGTATGGCTCATCGTCCTCGTCCCGATGCTGCTGCGGAAGGACTCGGTGGACGCCGTCCCCGAGGAGCCGCGGCGCGAGGACGAGGACACCGGGGCCGAGGCGGAGGCCGAGGCCTCCGAGGGCGAGGACGAGGACTACGAGGAGGAGGCGGCGCCCGCCGCCGAGCCCGCGCCGCTCCCCGCCCCGCGGGCGAACGAGCGCCGCTCCCGGGTCATCGCCCGGCGGCGCCGGCGCACCACCGTGCTGACCCTGCTCACCGCGGGCACGGCGATCGCCGTCGCCTTCGGGCTGGGGCCCTGGTGGGTGACGATCCCGCCGGTGCTCCTGCTGGGAGGACACCTGGTGCTGCTGCGCGAGGCCGCCAAGGCCGACGCCGAACAGCGGGCCGCGGTCCTGCGGGCTCGCCGCCGCGCGGCCCTGCGGGCCCGCAGGCTGGCCGAACGGCAGGAGCGCGAGGCCGAACGCGAGGCGGAGATCATCGCCCTGCGCGACCGCCGCAGCCAGGTCTACGACCAGTACGCCGACGCCCGCCTGCGGGCGGCCGGGGACTGACGTCCCGGGGGTGCCCCGGAACCGGTTCGGAGCACCCCCGGAAGCCTGCTAGGCTTAACTCGTCTTCAAGGGGCTATGGCGCAGTCCGGTAGCGCACCTCGTTCGCATCGAGGGGGTCTGGGGTTCAAATCCCCATAGCTCCACAGGACTCGGGACGACCCTGCTCGGCGGCCTTCGGCCGCCTCGCAGGGTCGTCCTTCGTGTTTACCGGGGGGAGACCCCCCGAACCCCCCGAGGTGACCCCCTGTGGCGGGGGTCGCGTGCCCCGGATCCGGGGCGGGGGGTTCTCTTACATCGGCCATGGGCGGTGCCCGTGGGGTGGTCTGAGAACTGCCTGTGGGGCGCGTGTGCCCTGAGGCTGTCGATAGGGACCCGTGCCGGTTGTGGGTGTGTTCGGGGGTGGCTCTGGGCTGCTCTACGGCAGGGGGTCTGTGCCGGGGCTGCGCGCGGGTTCTCTTGTGCGGGGTGTGGGCCGGGCCGAAGGGGCGATCTGGGGCAGTCCGGGGCCGTGTGTGGGCTGGGGCTCCCGTGCCGGGTGCGGTCGTGCCTGTGGGGTGGGCCGGGCCGGGGGAGGCTCGTGGGGCGCGTGTGCCCGAGCTCTTGTGTCGGGTGTGGTTGCGCCTGGGGGCGATCTGGAGAGGCTCCTGGGCGGTGTGTGCGCGGGACTCCCGTGCCGGGTGTGGCTGCGTCCGTGGAGCGATTTGGAGAGGCTCCTGGGCGGTGTGTGCGCGGGGGCTCTCGCAGGGGTGTGGCTGTGCCTGTGGGCGCTTGGACCTGCGAGGCTTTCCTGTCGTGTGGCGGGGGCCTCTGGAGCGGTGGGGCTCGGGGTGGGGCCGGGGGCCGTGCGTGGCACGGGCCCCCGGCGGGGCCGGGCGGATATCCCCTTCGGCGGGGTCTCGATTCCGGACCGGAGCCCCGAGTGTCACCGGCGAAGCGGCTATCCCCTGTGCGGGGGCCGGTACGGAGCCAGGATAGCCCTCAGGACGCGTACTGGGCGCGGACGGCGTAGATGGCCGCCTCGGTCCTGGAGTGGACCTGGAGCTTCTCCAGGATGTTGCGGACGTGGTTCTTCACGGTGTTCTCGGTGATGAACAGGCGCTCGCCGATCTCCCGGTTGTTGAGCGACCGGGCGACCAGCTTGAGGACCTCGGTCTCCCGCGGGGTGAGCTGGGGGATGGCCGCCGGCTCCGGCGTGCTCTCCTGCTTGGCCAGCTCGGCGAACTCGCCGATGAGGCGGGTGGCCATGGTCGGGTTGATGAAGGAGCGGCCGTCGGCGATGCTGCGCACCGCCCGGGGCAGGTCCGTGACGGCGATCTCCTTGAGCAGGTAGCCGCTGGCGCCGACCTTGAGCGCGTCGAAGAGGTCGGACTCCTCGTCGCTCATGGTCAGCATGATGAACTTGGTGTGCGGCACCGCCTCGCGGATGCGCGGGCAGGCCTCGATACCGCGGGCGTGCGGCATCCACACGTCCATGAGGACCACGTCCGGGCGGGAGTCGGCGGCGAGCCGGACGGCCTCCTCGCCGTCCCCCGCCTCACCGACCACGTCGATGTCGGCCTCCTCGTCCAGGACGGACACCAGGCCGCGCCGGAAGAAGGCGTGGTCGTCGACCACCATGACCCGGATGGTGCGGTCGGCTCCGTCGGCGGGGACGCCGTCGGGCGAGCGGGTGTAGGGCGGCGGACTCGGGGGGTGCGGACTCACGACGGGTGCCTTCCTTGCACGTGGCGGCCGGGAGGGAGACTCCACGTCCCGCTCGGACCCCGTACGCCGGGGACTCGGGCGGGTCCCTCCTACTTTAGGCAGGCTTTCCGTGATCCGCGCGGACGATCCCGGAACTTACCCGGTGGTATACGGCGCAGTACGCCAGAAAACGGGCGGACCGGCGATGCCGGGGAAGGGTGACGTGAGGCTTTCCCCTGAAAGTGACTGGCAATATACCGAGGTTTAGTGCGTCCATAACAGGGGGCCGGAGTCACGGGATTTCCCTGGGGCCCGAGAACCTCTGTCGCAAGGTGATCACGGAGAGTAGCGGGTCTTCGGGAGGTCTTACTCGGGGTGGGATCGCCGCGTCCCGGGAGGTTTATCGGCGGGCTCCCGGTGTCCAGGGAAAAGGCTCCGAATTTCGGGCTCCGGGGTGGCGGCGAATGGGAATGGGGTAATTCCCGCGGTGTCACTCTCGGTGAAGGGGGGTGGGGTATTTTTGCCCTTGGCTGATCCTGTTTTTGCAGGTGGTCGGGGAGGGTGTGAACTGCGATCGCGAAGGCGGTGCCGCTGAACTGGGGTTCCGGAGGTACTCGCTCCGCTGATTCGTCACCCTTACGTCCCTTGTGTCCATCTGTGTCATAAAAGGGTGAACATTCGGATGAGGGTCTTGTCGGGGACGGGCGGGTGGTCCAAGGTGGTCCAGGGATGGGCTGAAAACGCACGAAAGGTACATGCCATGATCAAGCAGACCTCGCACGCCCAAGAGAGCGGTTGGGTTTGGATGTAGCGCGAGCAGCCCGGGGCCCGGTCGTTCGGCGGCCGGGCCTTCTCACGTGGGGGGATTTGACGGCGGCGGGCTCCGGGTAGGGGAGGGGCGAGAGTCCCCGGCCGCAGGCCGGACAGCGCCGACCTGAAGGGGCGGACCGTGTCCGACTCCCCCCAGTACCCCGGTGGCCACCAGTACCCGGAGGGCCCCGAGCCCGTCGGAGGGTACGAGCCGCCGCCCGAGCCTCCCCGTCCCCGCCCCGGGCCGCCCCCGCCGCCCGAGCCCGAACCGCGGCCCATGGCGGCCGAGCGCTTCCGCCGCACCACCCCGGCCCGGCTGCGCGACATCCCCGTCGAACGCGGTCACGGGTACTGGCGCCTGGCCACCGGGACGGTCCTGTACGTGATGGTCGTCGGCGGGATGGCCGACTACACCGAGCCCTCCGCGCGGATCGTCGCCCACCTGCTGTTCTGGGCGCTCATCGCGCTCGCCTTCGGTGTGACCGTCGCCCGCGAGCGCCGCAACGGCTGGTCGCCGGAGGCGCGCTGGCCCTGGGCGGCGGCCGCGATCGGCGGGGCGATGGCCGCGGAGGTGCTCGTGCTGGCCTTCGGCTCGCCCGCCGTCATCGTGGGCTCGCTGATCCTGCTGGGGCTGGGGCTGTTCGTCCTGATGCTGGCCGGCTGAGGCCGGTCAGGTCGCCTCGTCGTCGAAGGGGGGACGGCGGCCGTTGAGCCGGGCGGCCGGCTTGAGCTGCGGCTCGTCCTCGCCCTCCTCCCAGAAGTGCTTCTGCACGAACCGCTTGGGGTTGAGGTCCTGGACCTCGAAGTCCTTGAACTCCGGCCCCAGGCCCTCCTTGATGTCCTTGCTGGCGGAGTTCGCCATCGTGCGCAGCTGGCGCAGCACCCGGCCCACCTGCTGGGCGGCCTTGGGGAGCTGGTCGGGGCCGAAGATCAACAGCGCGAGCAGAAGGAGGACGACGAACTCTCCTCCGCTGATGTTGAACATGCGCGATCCTCGTTCTCGGGATACCGACCGGCTTCAAGCAGGTTAACCGGTATCGGTGCGCTTGGGTAACCGTGCCCGGATCACAACGCGGACACCCGTGGAACAGCCGGGACGCGGCCGACCCCCGCCCCTGGGCAGGGGCGGGGGTCGGGAACGCCTGTGGAGGGAAACGCCCGCCTGGACGGTTCCGCCGGGCCGCCGGGACCCGCCACGATCTGTCTAGGCGATGGGGCGGACGTCCGCGGCCTGCGGGCCCTTGGGGCCCTGGATGACCTCGAACTCGACCCGCTGGTCCTCTTCCAGGTTCCGGAAGCCGGTCCCCGCGATCGCCGAGTAGTGCACGAACACGTCGGGCTGGCCGCCCTCGACGGCGATGAACCCGAAACCCTTTTCAGAGTTGAACCACTTCACGGTGCCCTGAGCCATGTGCTCTCCCTTGGGGACTACAACGGGGCCGCACCCTGCTGGCCCCGGGTCGCCGGGCGCCGAAGTGAAGAGAACGGTCCCCCGCAAAAGCGCCCACGTGAAGTTCCGCGAGGCGCCTCGGGCATCCATGGAAACTACAACAGCAACCAGTTGCAGACAGTACCAGGGAGGGGGGTCCCCTGCCGAGGCTTTCGGCGGGGGAATCCCCGTCGGCGGTCTGTCCTGTTTCGGCTACGCGAAAGCATTGATTTCTTTCGGTGCTGCCACTAATGGAGAACGCCCGCTCCTCCCGCGCGGGTCAGGCCAGCGCGTCGCGCCCGTAGATCCACACCCGGAACCACAGCCGCTCGTCCCACATCTCCTGGTCCAGCGGATAGGCGGCCAGCACCGGGTACAGGTAGGCGAAGTGCGCGATGATCAACAGCATCACCACGCCGAACACGATTCCGCCCAGCGCCCGCAGATACGGCGAGAACCGCGGGCTCTCCTCCCCGGCGCCCATCACCAGGCCCAGCATCAGCACGATCGCGAGCACCAGGAACGGCAGCATCGGCAGCGCGTAGAACAGGAACATGGGGCGGTCGGGGAACGCGAACCACGGCAGCCAGCCGGCGGCCACGCCCAGCAGCACGGCCCCGGCCCGCCAGTCGCGGAAGGTGACCCACCAGCCCACCAGCACGGTGAGGGCGAGGATGGACAGCCACCAGACGACCGGCGTCCCGATGGAGACGATCGAGGTCACGCAGTCGCCGCTCGGGCAGCCCACGGCCTCGCCGTTGTAGTGGAACATCACCGGCATCCGCATGATGATCCACTCCCACGGCTGGGAGATGTAGGTGTGGTCGCTGCTGAGGTTCTCGTGGAAGCCCATCATGCGCGTGTGGTAGTTCCACAGGCTCAGCAGGGCCTCCACCGGCGCGGCCAGGAAACCGGGCAGGAAGTCGGGGGCCAGGCCGTCGGCGTAGTCCCGGTTGTACCCGCCCCGGGTGAACAGCCACCCCGACCACGACACCAGGTAGACGATCCCCGCCACCACCACGGTCTGCACGAACGCCGGGATCGCGTCGAAGCCGAGCCACCGCAGGCCCGGGCGCTTCTGGCCTGCGCTGCTGCGCGCCCCGTAGTCCCACGCCACGGTGAGCAGGCCGAACGCGGCGATGAAGAACAGGGCCGACCACTTGGTCCCCACCGCGAGACCGAAGCACAGCCCGGCGGCCAGCCGCCACCAGCGCATCCCCAACCAGCCGACGGAGGCCACGTCCACCCCGGCCTCGGCCAGCCGCACCAGGCGTTCCCGTGTCTTGTCCCGGTCGATCACCAGGCACGCGAACCCGGCCAGGATCCACAGGGTGAGGAAGATGTCGAGCATCGCGACGCGGCTCAGCGTGAAGTGCAGGCCGTCCAGCGCCAGGATCACGCCGGCGGTGCAGCCCAGCAGCACCGAGCGGGTCATCCTGGTGGCCACCCGGACCAGGATGAGGACCGAGGCGATGCCGGCCAGGACCGAGGCGAACCGCCAGGCCTCGGGGGTCATCGACTCGCCGAACGGCAGCGCCCCCCACAGCAGGTCGCCCAGTGCGATCATCCACTTGCCGACCGGCGGGTGGACGATGAAGTCGCCGCCGCCGGTGAAGATGTCCGCCGTCGCGCCGTCCTGGAGCAGGGCGTCGGCGTCGACGGGCTCCTCGACGGTCTCGTGTTCGTAGCCGTAGTTCAGGAGGCCGTAGGCGTCCTTGGCGTAGTACGTCTCGTCGAAGTAGATCCGGGGGGGTTCCCCGAAGCCGACGAACCGGAGGGCGCCGGCGAAGGCGGCGACGAGCACGGCCCCCAGCCAGGCGATCCACGCCGGGGTCGGGTCGGCGGGCAGGAACCTGGCCCGCAGGGGCGAGGGGCGTGGGGGAGCGGGTGGGGTCGACTCGACCTCGGAGGAAAATGCGGTGGTGGTCATCTCGGCTCGTAGGTTGGGGTCGGAGAGGGTTGTGTCCCTTTGTGGACGGACCGTGAGACAGGTTTCGGGTGGCGTGATAGATGCCACCGTAGCGTGACAGGACGGGGATGACAGTGGTTGAGGGCGATGCTAAGCGGAGGGTCGGGACCCTGACCCTGGCCGGGCTCCCCATCGGCAACCTCGAGGACGCGCCGCCCAGGCTGCTGCGCGTCCTGGAGGAGGCCCGGGTCATCGCCGCCGAGGACACCCGAAGGCTACGCCAGTTCGCCACCCGGGCCGGCGTGCGCCCCGGCGGTGCCGAGGGCGCCCGGGTCGTGTCCTACTACGACGCCAACGAGAGCCGCCGCACCGACGAGCTGCTCACCGACCTGCGCGAGGGCCGGGACGTCCTGGTCGTCACCGACGCGGGCATGCCCGGCGTGTCCGACCCGGGCTACCGGCTGGCCGCGGCCTGCGCGGCCGAGGGCATCCCGGTCACCGCCGTGCCCGGGCCGTCGGCGGTGACCACCGCGCTGGTGGTCTCCGGCCTGCCCACCGACCGGTTCTGCTTCGAGGGCTTCCCCCCGCGCAAGGGCCTGGCGGGGTACCTGGCGGAGCTCGCGGCCGAGCGGCGCACCATGGTGTTCTTCGAGAGCCCGCACCGGGTGGCCGCCACCCTGGCGGCGATGGCGGAGGCGTTCGGGCCCGACCGCCGCGCGGCGGTCTGCCGCGAGCTCACCAAGACCTACGAGGAGGTGCGCCGCGGCGGGCTGGCCGAGTTGGCCGACTGGGCGGCCCGGGGGGTCAGGGGCGAGATCTCCGTGGTGGTCGAGGGGGCCCGGCCCGCGGGCGGGGCGGCCGCCGACGGCGACCTGCTGGCGGCGGTGCACGCCCTGGAGGAGGAGGGCGTCCGCCGCAAGGACGCGATCGCCCGGGTGGCCAAGGAGACGGGTGTTCCCAAGCGCCGTGTCTACGATTTGGTGCACGGCGTCACAGGAGACACCGAAGCCACAGGAGACACCGCGGGGTGAACGGGAACTTTTCCCCCCGGGAGGCGTCCAACCCGGCGGGACACCGTTCGCGATGAGAGGACAAGCATGCGCAGCCAGCTCTTCCAGCAGGCCCAGGAGATCAGTCAGCCCGGGATGCACCTCCAGAACCACAAGATGCTCCGGGTGGGCCTGAACGGGGAGATCTTCGCGCGCCAGGGCGCCATGATCGCCTACCAGGGCCAGGTGGACTTCGACTACCAGGGAGCGGGCGGCGTCGGCCGTTTCCTCAAGAAGGCGTTCACCGGCGAGGGCATGCCCCTGATGAAGGTGAGCGGCCGGGGCGACGTCTTCCTGGCCCGCGACGCCTGGGACGTCCACCTCATCGACCTGGAGGGCCACGACTCCATCACCGTCAACGGCGACAACGTGCTGGCCTTCGAGCCGGGCCTGGCCTGGGACATCAAGCGCGTCCAGGGCGCCGGGATGGCGGCCGGCGGGCTGTTCAACACCACGTTCACCGGCCAGGGGCGCATCGCCATCGCCTGCCACGGCACCCCGGTGCTGCTTAACATCGACCAGCCGACCTTCGTCGACACCGACGCCGCCGTCGCCTGGTCCAGCACCCTCCAGACCGGCGTGCGCCGCACCATGAAGGCCGGCGCGCTCATCGGCCGCGGCAGCGGCGAGGCGTTCCAGCTGTCGCTCCAGGGCCAGGGCTTCGTCCTGGTGCAGGCCTCCGAGGGCGCACCGGTCCCCGTCCAGGCGGGCTGAGCACCGCACGGGGAGGGCCCCCGGGGACGTCGCGTCCCCGGGGGCCCTCCGCTGTTCCTCCCGAGAGAGGGGAGTGCTAGACGACGGCTCCGTCGTCGGCCTCGCGGGCCGCCTTGGCGGCGACGCGCTGCTTGGCCTTGCGCTCCTTGATGACGTGCGGCGGCGGGGTCTTGTCCCACTTCTGCAGCCACACGGCCAGCGGCACGGCGACGAACACCGTCGACACCACGCCCGTGGTCAGACCGACCAGCATCGCGATGGAGAAGTCCTGGAGCGAGGACCCGCCGAGGAAGGTCAGGAAGCCCAGGATGATCCAGCCGCCGACGGTCGTGTTGACGGTACGGGGCAGGGTGTTGATGATCGCCCGGTTGGCGATGGCCGTGAACGGGGACTTGTCGTCGCGGGCCCACTCGTCGCGGACGCGGTCGAACACCACGACCGTGTCGTTGACGGTGAAGCCGATGACGCTCAGGATCGCGGCGAGGAACACGCCGTCGATCGGCTTGCCCAGCCAGATGAACAGGCCGATCACCAGCAGCATGTTGAACGCCAGCGACAGCATCGTGGAGACGCCGAACGACCAGCGGAAGCGCCAGGCCAGGTAGATCATCTGGAGGGCCAGCGCCGCGCCCAGCGCGATCAGCGCCCGGTTGCGCAGCTCGTCGCCCATGCTCGGGCCGATGAGCTCGTCGCTCACCACCTCGACGCCGCCGGTCTCCTCCGCGAGCGCGTCGGTGATCGACGCCGCGTCGGTGTCGCTGAGCTCGCCGGTGCGGACGGAGATGTCGCCGTCGCCGGCCTCCTGCACCACGGCCGTGTCCGAGCCGGGGAAGCCCAGCCCGGAGACGAGCGCGCGGGCCTCGTCCACGCTCACCTGGCGGTCGCCGGTGATCTCGTACTCGAGGACCCGGCCGCCGGTGAACTCGACGCCCAGGTTGACGTTCTGCACCAGCGGGGCGACCAGGGCGGCCACCACCAGCAGGCCCGCGACGACGAGCCCCTTGGAGCGGTGCTTCATCAGGTCGGGGCTCTTCTTGACCAGCCAGGCGCGGACCGGGCCGATCCGGTCCAGGCCGCTGATGGCCGGGTGCTTGCGGATGACCGCGCGGCGCACGGCCCACTCCACGAACACGCGGGCGATGACCAGGGCCGAGAACATCGACACGACGGTACCGATGCTCAGGGTGACGCCGAAGCCCTGGACGGTGCCCGAGGCCAGGAAGAACAGCAGGCCGGCGGCCAGCAGCGTGGTGACGTTGGTGTCGAGCACCGCGCTCCACGCCTTGCCGGTGCCCTCCACGAAGGACTTCTCCAGGCTCGGCGGCACGGCGCGGCGCCGGCGGCGGGCCAGGGCGCCGCCGCCCTTGCCGTCGTCGTCACCCTCCTTCATCCCGGACGCGCGGTTGGCCTGGTAGACGGCCTGCTGGCGCTGGTACTCCTCGCGGGCGCGCTCGAAGATCAGCACGTTGGCGTCGATGGCCATACCGATCGCGAGCACGAAGCCCGCCAGGCCGGGCAGTGTGAGCGTCGCCCCCAGCGCCACCAGGGCGCCGTAGGCGATCAGGGTGTAGAACGCCAGGGCCAGCGACGCCAGGAAGCCGACCAGGCGGTAGACCAGCGTGATGTACAGGGCGGTGAAGGCGATGCCCAGGATCGCGGCGATCGCGCTGGCCTGGATGGCCTCGGCGCCCAGGGTCGGGCCGACCGTCTGGCGCTGGACCTCGGTCACCGGCAGCGGCAGGGAGCCGCCCTCGATGAGGACGGCCAGCTCGTTGGCGGACTCACGGGTGAAGGTGGGGCTGGTGATCGTGGTCTGGCCGCCGGACATGCCGACCTCGCAGCCGATCTCCGGGTTCACCTCCGGGGCGGAGATGATCTGGTTGTCCAGCACGATCGCCACCCGGCGGCGCGGGTCGCCCTGCGGGTAGCAGGCGGCGTCGGCGGTCAGCTGCTGCCACTGTTCACGGCCCTCGCCGCGGAAGCTGACATTGACCGTCCACTGGGCGCGGTTGACGCTGTCGAGCGCGGCCTCGGCGCTGGACACCCGGTCGCCCTTGATGACCGTCTCGCCGAGCTGGAGGTTGGTGCCGTCGGAGTCCGGGAGCGTCATGACGACGTCCTCGGGGTTCTCCGCGCTGGGGCCGGCCTGGCCGGGCTGCTGGCCCTGGCCGCCGCCCATGCCGTTGAGCAGCTCCTGGAGCTCCTCGTCGCTCATCTCCCCGGCGCCGCCGGCGCCCTCGCCGCCCTCTTCCGCGGGGGCCTCCTCGGCGGGGGCCTCCTCGGTGTCCTGCGGGGCGCGGGCCTCGTCGGCCTCGCCCTCGGGGGCGTTGGCGAAGTCGCCGGGCGCCTGGACGCCCTGGCCGCCGGCCTGGCCCACACCCAGCACGGGGTGGAAGGACAGCTGCGCGGTCTGGCCGACGATCTGGGCCGCCTCGGCGGGGTCCTGAACGCCGGGGAGCTCCACGATGATGCGGTTCTCACCGGAGCGGGACATGGTCGCCTCGGCCACACCGAGGCGGTCGATGCGCTGGCGCAGCACCTCGACGACCTGGTCGGTGTTCTCGGCGCTGGCCGGGGTGCCGTCGGGGCCGTCCTGGGTCTCCAGGACGATCTGTGTGCCGCCGCTCAGGTCGAGGCCCAGGCGGGGCGGGATGAACCAAGCCGCGCCGAAGGCGACGGCGATCACGAGCAGGGACACGAGGGCGCGCAACCAGCGCCCCCCCGTTCCCGTCGATGTCGATGTGGACGTGGCCAAGGGGTCGTTACCTCTCACTGCGAAAAAGCCGATGGAGATCCGGACGCGCTGCGGGCGCGGAGGCCGGGGGATGCGGCGTCCGGGGATGGGATCAGGACGGGAGCGCGGTGAGAGGCGGGGCCCGGGTGGGCGGCAGGTCCCGCGGGACCCCCTGTTCGGGCACCGGTTCGGCGCCCGGCGGGTCGGCGGGCCACCAGGGCTGGTCCCAGGAGGCCAGGCTCAGGACGGGGACGGGCAGGACGTCGGGCAGGTCGCGCACCCCGGACCTGGTGTCACAGGTCGAGGGCGGCGGACCGACGGTGACCCGGTGGTCGTCGTGCCCGGCCTGTTCCACCCGGTCGTGCCCGGGGTCGGCGTCCGCGGGGCGGGGGGCGCTGGCCACCCCGTAGGAGGGCAGCGCCGGCGGCACGGGCTCGCCCGCGCCGATCCCCGGCACCGAGAACACGACGAGCAGGGCCACCCCCGCGACCAGCGGGGCGGCCAGGGCGCGGCGGGCCCGGGCACGGGCACGGGTCAGGGCACGGGGAGCCGTGATGACCACCGCCTCAGGTCCGGGAGCGCCGCTGGGCGCCGAGTCGCATGCGTCACATTGCGCGCGTGTTCGTCCAGCAGAGCATACGGGTACCCGGGGTCCCCGGGGAATCTCCCGTCCCGGAGCGCGTACCCGCGGGGCCCGGTAATGGAGTGCGTGTCAGGGCGTCGTCGGCTTTAGGCTTAGGTCATGTCGTCGAATCGCCACATCCTGACCGCGGTCGCTTGGCCCTACACCAACGGACCGCGCCACATCGGCCACGTGTCCGGCTTCGGAGTCCCCTCCGACGTCTTCTCCCGCTTCCAGCGAATGTCGGGCAACAACGTGCTGATGGTCAGCGGCACCGACGAGCACGGCACCCCGATCCAGGTGCTGGCCGACCAGGAGGGCGTCACCGCCCGCGAGCTGGCCGACCACTACAACCGGGTGATCGCCGAGGACCTGGTGGCCCTGGGCCTGTCCTACGACCTGTTCACCCGGACCACCACCGGCAACCACTACTCCGTGGTGCAGAAGCTCTTCACCACGCTGTACGACAACGGCTACGTCTTCGCGCGCACCACCAAGGGCGCCATCTCCCCGTCCACGGGGCGCACCCTGCCGGACCGCTACATCGAGGGCACCTGCCCGATCTGCGGCTACGACGGCGCGCGCGGCGACCAGTGCGACAACTGCGGCAACCAGCTGGACCCGATCGACCTCATCTCGCCGCGCTCCAAGATCAACGGCGAGACCCCGGAGTTCGTGGACAGCGAGCACTTCATGCTCGACCTGCCCGCCTTCGCCGGCGTGCTCTCGGAGTGGCTCAAGGGCAAGGAGGGCCAGTGGCGCCCCAACGTCCTGAAGTTCTCCATGAACCTGCTGGACGACCTCCAGCCGCGCGCGGTCACCCGCGACCTGGACTGGGGCGTGCCGATCCCGCTGGACGGGTGGAGCGACAACGCCAACAAGCGGCTGTACGTGTGGTTCGACGCGGTCATCGGCTACCTGTCCGCGTCCATCGAGTGGGCCGAGCGCACCGGTGACCCCGAGGCGTGGCGCCGCTGGTGGCAGGGGGAGGACCCGGAGTCCTTCTACTTCATGGGCAAGGACAACATCGTCTTCCACTCGGTGATCTGGCCCGCCATCCTGCTGGGGGCGAGCGGCCGGGGCGACCGGGGCGGCGAGCCCGGCCCGCTGGGCGCGCTGAACGTGCCCACCGAGGTGGTCTCCAGCGAGTTCCTCACCATGGAGGGGCGCAAGTTCTCCTCCTCGCGCCGCGTGGTCATCTACGTGCGCGACTTCCTGGAGCGCTACTCCGCCGACGCGCTGCGGTACTACATCATGGCCGCCGGGCCCGAGACCCAGGACACCGACTTCACCTGGGCCGAGTTCGTGCGCCGCAACAACGACGAGCTGGTGGCGGCCTGGGGCAACCTGGTCAACCGCTCCATCTCCATGGCGGCCAAGAACCTCGGCGAGATCCCCGCGGCGGGCGGTCTCACCGACGAGGACCGCCGGGTGCTGGAGGCGTCCGCGGCCGCGTTCGGCACCGTCGGCGCCCGCCTGGAGCGCTCGCAGTTCAAGGCGGCGCTCCAGGAGGCGATGCGGACCGTCGCCGAGGCCAACAAGTACATCTCCGAGCAGGCCCCGTGGGCGCTGAAGAAGACCGACCCGGAGCGGATGGCCACCGTGCTGCACGTGGCGCTCCAGCTGGTCCAGGACGCCAACACCCTGCTCACGCCGTTCCTGCCGGAGTCCGCCAACAAGGTGTACGCGATGCTGGGCGGCGAGGGTACCTGGACGGGCATGCCCCGCCTGGAGACCGGCCACGACACCATCGGCGGCTCGGCGGAGAAGGTCGACTACCCGGTCATCACCGGCGACTACGCCGACAACGCCGCCCGCTGGGAGTCGATCCCGATCGTGCCGGGCACCCCGCTGAGCCGCCCCGAGCCGCTGTTCGCCAAGCTCGACCCGTCCGTCGTGGACGAGGAGCTGGCCCGCCTGGAGGGCGGCGCCGCGTAGGACGCGCGGCCCGGGCCGGGCCCGGGGCACGACGAGCCGGTGCTGATGTACCTGCGCAAGCAGGGCCCGGGTGTGGTGACCGCCGCGGACATCGCTCCGCCGGCCGGTGTCGAGGTGCACA